>NZ_JBNNMG010000020.1:0-69617 GCF_050272555.1 Lysinibacillus sp. NPDC047702
GCGTTCGTCCTGAGCCAGGATCAAACTCTCCATAAAAGAAATTTGATTAGCTCAAATTGTTTTGCTGGCATCAATTTTGATGTCCAAAATTTTTGTTTTGTTCACCAACAGAAGCTAGCTACTAAAAACTTGATTGATTACGTTTTGCTTGTTCAGTTTTCAAGGTTCATTTACTTCAATTTCAGTGTCACCTCTTGGCGACTCACTAATAATATCAATATTCTATAACTATGTCAACACTTTCTCAAAAAAATATATAGTTTTTTATAATTAACTATTTCATTCCTATATCTACTTAGTAATTAAAAGATACTTACATACTATATTATTTATTGATTATATAATTTTACACAGATACATCCTTCCATTGAACAGACTTAATCCTGCCAATGTTAAAAACTTAGTAAGACTTTATCAGTAGTCAATTTTAGTGCTTAGTGTCTTAATATTGTTTAACCATATATATATTAAGAAGAACTATAGTTAAGGTAATATGCATCCATTCAAAAATAAGTTATGTATATATACTAAAAAAAGGAAGATAACTAGATTGTCCCAAAAGCATAATTGTTTACATCCAGTAAAAACACATTGAAATATTTACATTTTTACTTACATATCTATTTTGATTTCGAACTTTACACGCTACTAGCCCCTTATCTAAGAGTTATTTGTAGATATTGAATATGAAAATATCTTAATCAATGAAAGAGCGTTTTCTGCAACTAATGGACCACACACTTTGTTCTTGCATTTGCGCTTTTTTATGGATGTCCCAATCTTAACATCACTTTGCAAAGAACATATTTATAGATTTCAAGGTACAATCTCTTTCTTTCTAGGTTTAAAGAAAGCGCATTTCCTTTGATGAATATTTACATTCATCTACATCAGCCTTATGATTCCCCTCTTGTTCTCCTCTTATATAATATTTTATAAGCTTACATATTGTAATCAGATTCTCCCCTTTTCGCTCATAGAAAATCCCCTCCAAGCAATTGTTTCGACTATTACTATAGCCATTTTTCAACACTTACTTAGAAGGGATAATTTATCATCGATTGTCATTCATTTAATATTAATTCGTTATAATACGTGAAATATAAAATGTCCGATTTTTTCCTAAATCAAAAATCTCACCTGAAAGGCATAATTTAATAAGTGGCCGTGTTGGTGCAAATTTATTTACAAACATTACTTCCCCACGTTCCAAATTAGATAGTTCTACGATTGTACCTATTGGTAAGTCAGCAACAATATCAATAAGTGCTCGAACTACTTTAATATCAAATTTTCCAAATTCGGATTCATTAATCATTTCAATTACTTTAAAGGACGATTGCTTAGCTCTATATACACGTTCACACGTCATTGCATGAAATACATCTGCAACTGCTATAATTTGAGCAAACATAGAAATGTTAGCTATTTTCTCAGCCTTTGGATAACCGCTCCCATTTAAACGCTCATGGTGTTGGAAAATTGCTTCCTTCATTGTTTCTTTTAAGATTGTTAAATCCTTGACCATATTATAGCTATACGTAGGATGCTTATAAATTTCATCAAATTCCTTTTCTGTTAAGGTTGTTTTCTTATCGCGAATCCGAGGATGAATTTTTGCCATTCCACAATCCGCTAACAGTCCTCCAATGGCAACTTGAATCGTCGTTCCTCTATCATGACCTAATTTTTGTGCTATCACCGATGAAATCAATGCAGTTGCAACACAATGATGATATAAATAATCTTTAGGGTTTGAATACTCATTTAAATCAAAGATGATTGTACGATCTTCTAACACCATTTCCACTAATGGCAAAATAATTGAACGTGCTTTGGCAATATCAACTTTTGCACCAGCTTCCCAATTTTTAAATTCTTTTTTAAATTGCTCGACAGAATTATCATAGACTCTCTTAAAAGTTGGAACAGCCTCAGGTGGTGCGACTAAATCCGTTTCACTTACTTCAGATTGTTGGTCCGTACCATCCTTGTAAACAGAAACTCTTGAAATATTAAAAGCAAAAAAGACTTGTAAATGCTCATGAGAAATGATTGTGTTTTTAAATATTATAGGATATTGTGTATTTGCAAAAATATCCTCAGAAATTACTTTACCTACACGCAACTCCGATATTGGGACATGTATAGTTTCCATGCAATTAACACCTCTTCACTATTTCGCTTGCTTTACGGTTAATTTCATTTTATCATGGAATTCAAAATAATTACTTATTTTTCATGATTTATGCTAAAAAACCGATGAACGGCAATTTATAGCTGCTGTCATCGGTCCTTTTATTATTCTTCTATTTCATCATTTTCTTCATTAGTTTCATCTTCTTTTTCAACCTTTGCTACAGTTGCCACAAGCTCGTCATCCCCTAAACGAATTAAACGAACTCCCTGCGTACTACGACCAATTAATGAAATATCATTGATATCCATACGAATTAACATACCATTAATTGTAATAAGCATTAGATCCTCAGATCCATCAACAGTTTTTACAGCTACCATTGGACCGTTTTTATCAGTGATTTGCATTGTTTTTAACCCTACACCACCACGGCTCTGTAGACGATATTCTTCTTCAGAAGTACGTTTACCGTATCCTTTTTCCGTAACAACTAAGATTTCCTGACCTGGTTCTATGATTTCCATACCAACTACTTCATCACCATCACGTAATTTGATACCACGCACACCGCCAGCAGTACGTCCCATTGAACGAATATCATCTTCTTGGAAACGAACGAGCATCCCATCACGAGTACCTATTATGACTTGCTTATCGCCATCAGTTAAACGAACTGAAATGAGATCATCATCTTCCCGTAAACTAATAGCTATTAAACCATTGGTGCGGATATTAGCAAACTGAGATACTGGTGTACGCTTTGTAATACCCGTCTTAGTAGTAAAGATGAAGTATGCATCTTCATCATCAAATGAACCTACACGGATCATCGCTGTTACCTTTTCACCTTTTTCAATATTAAGTAAGTTAACAATCGGTAATCCTTTCGCTGTACGGCCAAATTCCGGAATTTCATAACCTTTTGCTCTAAATACTTTTCCTTTTGAAGTGAAAAATAAAATTGTATCGTGTGTGGATGTATTCATAAGGTGCTCTACAAAATCATCTTCATTTGTACCCATTCCTTGCACACCACGACCACCACGTTTTTGACTGCGGTATGTATTTGCAGCTAAACGTTTAATATATCCATTGTGCGTTAAGGTTACGACTGAGTTTTCGACCGGAATTAAATCCTCGTCCTCAATCATTTCTATACCGCCAGAAGTAATTTCAGTACGACGTTTATCGTTAAAGCGTTCTTTCAATTCTAAAATTTCTGTACGAATAATATCGACAATTTTCGCTCCATCTGCAAGAATCGCCTTTAACTCAGCAATCAGTACTTGAAGCTCTTGATATTCTGCTTCAATTTTTTCACGCTCTAATCCACTTAGACGGACTAAACGCATATCTAAAATCGCTTGTGCTTGACGTTCTGATAAGTTAAAACGTTCCATCAATTGTGGCTTCGCTTCTTCACCACTACGGGAACCACGAATAATAGCAATAATTTCATCAATATGATCAAGCGCAATACGCAAGCCCTCTAAGATATGTGCACGATCTTCAGCTTTCCTTAAGTCAAATTCTGTACGACGACGAATAATAACCTTTTGGTGTTCTAAATAATGATGCAGCATCTCTTTAAGGCCCATCACTTTTGGCTGACCATTTACTAATGACAGCATATTAATACCGAAGCTCGACTGCATAGCTGTTTGTTTATATAAATTATTTAATACTACATTGGCATTTGAATCTTTACGTATTTCTATGACTACTCGCATACCACGACGATCAGATTCATCACGTAGATTTGTGATACCATCTATTTTTTTATCGCGTACAAGCTCAGCTATTTTTTCAATAAGCTTAGCTTTATTTACTTGGTACGGTAATTCATGAATAAGAATTGTTTCCTTACCATTCGTTTTTTGTTCAATCTCTACTTTTGCACGAATAATAATTGAGCCGCGACCTGTTTCATATGCACGACGAATACCGCTTCGACCTAGAATTAATCCACCCGTTGGAAAATCAGGTCCCGGGATGATTTCCATCAATTCTTCAGTTGTAATAGCAGGATTTTCAGAAAGTGCTATTACTGCATCAATCGTTTCTCCAAGCTGGTGTGGCGGAATATTCGTGGCCATACCAACCGCAATTCCTGCCGCTCCGTTTACTAATAAGTTAGGATAACGACTTGGTAGCACAACAGGCTCTTTCTCTGATCCATCATAGTTATCTGTGTAGTCAATTGTGTCTTTATTAATATCGCGAAGCATCTCCATGGCAATACGTGACATACGTGATTCCGTATAACGCATTGCAGCAGCTCCATCTCCATCCACAGATCCAAAGTTACCATGACCATCAACTAACATGTAACGATAGCTGAAATCTTGCGCCATACGAACCATCGCATCGTAGATTGAAGAGTCACCATGTGGATGGTATTTACCCATTACATCCCCAACAATACGTGCTGATTTTTTGTACGCTTTATCTGCTGTATTCCCAAGCTCCTGCATACCATATAAAATACGGCGATGTACAGGCTTTAATCCATCACGTACATCAGGTAATGCACGTGAAACAATTACACTCATTGCATAATCAAGAAAGGATGTTTCAATTTCTTCTGTGATATTAACTCCTTTAACACCGGAGCGTTCTTGTTCTGACAAAGTGTAGACCTCCTCTCAAGAAAAATTAAATATCTAAATTAGCGTATACAGCATTTTCTTCGATAAATTGACGACGTGGTTCAACTTCATCGCCCATTAAACGCTCAAATGCTTGATTTGCTTTAATGGCATCATCTAATTCTACTTGTAATAATGTACGATGCTCAGGATCCATTGTCGTTTCCCAAAGCTGTTCTGCATTCATTTCACCTAAACCTTTATAACGCTGTACATTCGGTTTTGGCATTTTTGGTAGTCGCTCAAGAATTTCTTTGAGTGTTTCATCATCATAGCAATACTCAACATGTTTGCCCTGCTTTACTTGATAAAGTGGTGGTTGGGCAATATAAATATAGCCTGCCTCTATTAAAGGGCGAAGGAAACGGAAGAAGAATGTTAGCAATAATGTACGAATATGTGCACCATCAACATCGGCATCTGTCATAATGACAATTTTATGGTAACGTGCCTTTTCTAAATTAAATTCTTCCCCAATACCTGTACCAAATGCCGTAATCATTGCACGTATTTCAGCATTCGATAAAATTTTATCTAATCTTGCTTTTTCAACGTTCAGAATTTTACCACGTAACGGTAGGATTGCTTGGAAATGACGATCACGTCCAGATTTTGCAGAACCACCAGCGGAATCACCCTCAACGATATAAATTTCACATTCTGCCGGATTTGTAGATGAACAATCAGCTAATTTACCAGGTAAGCTGGATACTTCAAGAGCATTTTTTCGGCGTGTAAATTCACGTGCCTTCTTTGCAGCTACACGAGCACGGGCAGCCATTAAACCTTTTTCAACAATTTTACGAGCAATTGTTGGGTTCTCTAACATAAAACGTTCAAAACCATCTGAGAATAGAGAATTGGTAATTTGGCTGACTTCAGAGTTACCAAGTTTAGTTTTAGTTTGCCCTTCAAATTGTGGATCAGGGTGCTTAATGGAAACAATAGCTGTTAGCCCTTCACGAACATCCTCACCAGTAAGATTAGCATCTGATTCTTTTAAAAGACTGCTTTTACGGGCGTAATCATTAATAACACGTGTAAGGGCTGTTTTAAAACCAGATTCATGGGTACCCCCTTCATACGTATTTATATTATTAGCAAATGAAAAAATATTAGAGGAGAATCCAGCATTATATTGCATAGCAATTTCAACTGAAATACCATCCTTTTCTCCAAGAACATCAATTGGATCATGGATTGGCTCCTTCGATTGATTTAAATGTTCTACATAAGAACGAATACCACCTTCATAGTGATATGTAGTAGAACGTTCCTCATCTTCACGTTCATCAGCAATTATAATTTTTATACCACGATTTAAATAAGCTAATTCACGAATACGATGTGCTAAAATGTCATATTCATAAACAGTAGTTTCTTTAAATATTTCAGGGTCGGCTTTAAAACGTGTAGTTGTGCCATTATGATCTGTATCCCCAATAACTGTTAGCTGTTGAACAGTTTGACCGCGCTCAAATTTAATCTCATGAATATGACCTTCACGATGTACTTGAACAATTGTTTCAACTGATAATGCATTCACAACAGATGCCCCAACACCATGGAGACCACCAGATACTTTGTAGCCGCCGCCGCCAAACTTACCACCTGCGTGCAGCACTGTCATAATAACCTCTACAGCAGGCTTACCCATTTTTTCTTGAATGCTTACTGGAATACCACGACCATTATCTTCTACTCGAATCCAATTGTCTTTTTCTATGGTTACTTTTATATCTGTACAGAATCCTGCTAGTGCTTCGTCAATACTATTATCAACAATTTCCCATACTAAATGGTGAAGCCCCTTAGAGCTTGTTGAGCCGATATACATACCAGGTCTTTTACGTACCGCTTCTAAACCCTCTAATACCTGTATCTGATCGGCATCATAAGCTTGATTTTGTAAACCTTCGTTCTCTATAGCCACGGCTTTCATCTACTCCTTCATAACATCATTTGTGTAAATGAATGAACAGTCAACCGAGCTGACTATTACCATTCTTTTGTAATCTAAAAAACTACCCGGGCTAACTTTCTTCAATCGCTCCTTGTTTCACGTGGAACAGCTGTGCATGCTCCATTGTCTCATGATGAATTCCATCAACGCTTGTAGTCGTTACAAAGGTTTGAACCTCACCCTGAATGGTATTTAATAAATGCGATTGACGATAATCGTCGAGTTCCGACAATACATCATCTAAAAGTAGTATGGGTGTTTCATTTGTTTCTTGTTTAATTAATTCGATTTCAGCAAGTTTTAATGAAAGAGCGGTAGTACGTTGTTGTCCTTGCGAACCATAAGTCTGTACATCATAGCCGTTTACTAAAAACTGCAAATCATCTCGATGAGGACCCACTAATGTTACTCCTCGATCAAACTCTCGCTCCTTAGCTTCAATCAGCTTTTTATGCAAGACATTTTCAATTTCACTGGAAGTATGATGCTTTTCTATACCAGCTACTGTGCGATATTTGATAAGCAATATTTCCTTCCCTTGTGAAATACCTCCGTGAATTGGTTCTGCCCACTCTTGCAATAAATCCATAAATTGAAATCTTTTTCGAATAATTTGAGTAGCAGCGTGAATATATTGTTCATTATAGACCTCATACATCACGTCATCTATCTTTGTTTTTCCTTGATTCATTTTTAAATAGTGGTTACGTTGTTTTAAAATTTTTTGAAAGGTTAATAAATCATGTAAATAAACAGGCGAAATTTGCCCAATCTCCATATCAATAAAACGGCGCCGAATTTGCGGACTCCCTTTTACAACATTCAAATCTTCGGGAGCAAACATCACGACATTCATTTGACCAATATAATGACTAAGGCGACTTTGCTCTATATGATTTATCTTACCCTTCTTGCCTTTTTTTGTAATCGTAAGCTCTATCGGTAAAATACCATGCCTTTTTTGAACGGCCCCTTCTATTTTACCATAGTCTGAATCCCAACGTATCAATTCTTTATCGTTCGTCGTTCGATGGGATTTAGCCATCGCCAATACGTAGATAGATTCCATTACATTTGTTTTTCCTTGCGCATTTTCACCAATGAAAACATTAATTTTTGGAGAGAATTTTAAAGCTAAGGCATCATAGTTACGGTAATTTGTAAGTTTTAACTGCTCTATATGCATATCTTACTGTCCAGTGGATCCAACGATACGAAATCGACCACATCCAGGAATATTAACGATGTCTCCGTCACGTAATTTACGACCACGGCGATCATCCACTTCTCCGTTAACATACACATCATTTTCATGTAAAAACCATTTCGCCATACCACCTGAGCTAATCGCATCGGTCATTTTTAAAAGTTGCCCTAATGTGACAAACTCCACATCAATTTTAATGTCCTTCATAGCTGTGTTCCCCTCCAAATTCAGACTGTCTATCTCTCTATCATACCTAAAAATCCATCATAAGTAAAAAAAGATAGCCGCAATTAGCGACTATCCTAATGTTTTCAAAGTCAATACAGTTGATCATTAAAGCATTTTATTTTTCTATCGAAAGTACTTTGAATTTTTAATAAGTACGTACAGGTAAAATTAACTGTAGAATTGCATCATCATGAACAGAACGTAAAATAAATGGTCTCATTGCTCCTGTAAATTGGATGACTACATCTTGACCATCGATGGCTTTTAATGCCTCCATCATATATTTCGCACTAAAGGAAATTTTTAAGTTCTCCCCTTCAAGTAATTCTACTGGAATCTCCTCTTGTACTTTACCGATTTCTGGAGAATTAGAAGAAACTTCAACAGCTTGGTGGTCTAGAATTTCAAAACGTACAACATTATTACGATCACCACGAGCAACGAGTGATGCACGATCGATTGCTTGCAATAATGATTTCCCATTAATCGTTACATTTGTTTGATACTCCTCTGGAATTAAACGTGTTGTATCCGGGTAGTTCCCTTCTAGCAAACGAGAGAAGAATAATACTTCTCCAGTTTTAAACAACACCTGTTGGCTCGTAATAACAATTTGAACAAGGTTTGTTGAATCTTCTAATACTTTATTTAACTCATTTAAGCTTTTTCCTGGAATAACGACACTATGTTCAACTTCAGGTAAATTTTCCAGCTGAACTTTCCGTCTTGCCAATCTGTGGCTATCTGTTGCAACACAGATTAATGCTTCATTTTTTATTTGCCAGTTTACACCTGTCAACACAGGTCTACTTTCTGAAGTAGCAACAGCGAATACTGTTTCACGGATAATAGACTTCAATAGGTCAGCAGGAATAGTAAATTTTTGATCTTCCGTTAGTTCGGGTAATAATGGGTATTCTGCAGCATCTGATCCAATCAAATGAAATTCAGATTTCCCAGAACGGATATGCGTTTGGAAACCGGGTGTTACATGAATTTCAACCTCATTTGTTGGTAATTTACGTACGATTTCATTAAACATACGTGCTTGTACAACAATTGATCCTGTATCTGTAATATGAATGATTTGTTGTCCGTCTTCTTCAACTGGAATAAATGTTTGAATCGTAATATCAGCATCACTACCAGTTAGGCGAATTCCTTCCTCAGTAACGTCAATTTTTATCCCCGTTAAAATAGGTATCGTTGTTTTAGAACTTACAGCTTTCATGACATCATTTAAACCTTCTAATAAACGGTCACGTAAAATATCAAATTTCATTCGTTTTCCCTCACATATTTATATTATTTATTTATATAAAATAAAAAAGATATAGTAATAGGTCCTGTGGATTTGTGGATAAGTATATTTAAGTCAATAAAATCAGTCTATCCACATGTAGATAGACTGTGCATAAGTTTGTGTTTAAATAATTGAATTGTCCACAGATTATTTTCCTAACATGCTTCTTATTTGTTTAATATCTTGTTGTAGTTGAACGTCATTTTTCAACATAGAAGATATTTTTTCGTGAGCATGTATAACAGTAGTATGGTCACGTCCACCAAATTCTTCGCCAATTTTCGGCAGCGAGAAATCTGTTAATTCGCGGGATAAAAACATCGCAATTTGACGTGGGAAAGCAATTAATTTTGTACGTTTTTTGGCAGTAAAATCTTCTAAACGTATGTTAAAATGCTCACCTACTGCATTTTGAATGTCTAATATTGTGACAGTTCGTGGCTTCGAATTAGGAATGATATCCTTTAATGCTTCTGCAGCCAAAGTAGCATTAATATCCTTGTTTACTAGTGATGAATAGGCAACGACGCGAATAAGCGCACCTTCAAGCTCCCTAATATTGGAGTCGATCTGGTTCGCAATATAGAGCATTACCTCATTTGGCACTTCTAAACCGTCAGCCTTTGCTTTTTTTCGAAGGATAGCGATACGAGTTTCCAAATCAGGTGGTGCAATATCTGTGATTAATCCCCATTCAAAACGAGAACGTAAACGGTCTTCCAAAGTCGGAATTTCCTTTGGGGGACGGTCACTGGAAATAACAATTTGTTTTGATTCTTCATGCAATGTATTAAAAGTATGGAAAAATTCTTCCTGAGTTGATTCTTTTCCAGCTAAAAATTGAATATCATCAATTAGCAGTACATCTACATTGCGGTATTTATTACGAAAATCGAGTGCCTTATTATCCCGAATTGAGTTAATAAATTCATTTGTAAATTTTTCAGATGATAAATAGACTACTTTGGCATTTGGGTTATGTTCTAAAACATAATGACCTATTGCATGCATTAAGTGTGTCTTGCCAAGCCCTACCCCTCCATAAATAAAAAATGGGTTATAAGCCTTCGCGGGCGCTTCAGCAACAGCAAGTGAGGCAGCGTGTGCAAAGCGATTACCAGAGCCAATAACAAACGTATCAAAAGTATACTTCGGGTTTAACATACCTGGTGAAATATCATGGTGATCGTTATTTTTTGCTTGGATGATCGGCGCTGGTAAATCAAAATCGTCCGAATCCTGGTTTTTTTGAACAACAAATTTAATAAGCAAGTCTTCGCCTGTAAGCTCCGTTAATATACCTGTAATCAAATGAATATAATGATTCTCAAGCCAGTCTCGAGCAAACGAATTTGGCGCGGCTATTGTTACAGTAGAACCACTCCCATTATAAGTAAGTAGTTTTGTAGATTTTAGCCACGTTTCGAAGCTTGGTTTAGAAATTTTTTGTTCAACTTGAGCCAGGACATTATTCCATAGTTCTTCTAAATGTTCCAAGCTGCTAATCTCCTTTACAGTTCAATACAATTACAAAAAAATAATTCATTTATAAAATGGAAAATATGTTCATTTTACACTTCATCCACAAATTCACAATCTGTGGATAAAAGTTAACCAGAGGCTGTGATAAAAATTATCCACAGCATATCAACAGTTGTGGATAAAATAAAAGTCGATTTCAGTTTTCAACAAAGTGAAGCACAGTAATCGTATCAGAAAAACAAAGCTATTTCAATAGTTTACGAAACTTATCCACATACCATTCATTTATGCACTTACTAGTTGTCCACAGCCTCTGTTTATGTTAAAAAGCTGTAGATAAATGTTGTGGATAAAAAAACATGCAAAAAATACTATACACAACTCTGTGTAAAAAAAACAAGTCCCCTGTGGATAATTTATTTTTATTTTAAGAGACAGGAAGACTAAGAACCAGAACTAACATTTATGTTTCAATAAAAGGAGCAATAAAACTGGTTGACGAAAGAAATTTATGAAATTCATTGACAAAACAACTAGATGCTTTATATAATATTCAGGTCTGTATGTTGAAAAATTCAACTTTCATTCAGGAGGTGTCTATATAAATGAAACGTACTTACCAACCAAAAAAACGTAAGCACAGTAAAGTTCACGGTTTCCGCGCACGTATGAGCACGAAAAACGGCCGTAAAGTTCTTGCTGCTCGTCGTCGTAAAGGAAGAAAAGTTTTATCAGCATAAAATAAGTCCACTGAGCCACATCAGTGGTCTTTTTTTTCTTTATTTTTAGTAAAGCTAGAAATGAGGATCAAAAGATATTATCTAGTAGCAGGTGAAAGTAATGAAAAAACGCCAACGAGTAAAAAAAGATGAGGATTTTCAAAAGGTGTTTAAAAAAGGTAAATCTTTCGCTAATCGTCAGTTTGTTGTTTATTTTCTGATGAAAGAGGAACAAACTGAATTTCGTATAGGTTTATCAGTTAGTAAGAAGCTTGGGAATGCAGTAACCCGTAACCAGATTAAACGCTATATTCGACAAAGTATCCATGAGTTAAAGGATGAGCTTAAGCCGAATATGGACTATGTTATTATCGCCAGAAAACCGGCGGCCACTATGGATTTTCATGATGTGAAACAAAGTTTGCAGCATGTACTACGAATCGCAAAGGTATTGAAGAAAACGTAATACAGATGGCAACCAAAGTGGGAAAAGCACCTTTATTTTTTGAAGTATTTCTTTCGTAAAATAAAGAAAGAAATACACATAGGGGTATCTGTTTATGAGGTTTCACAGCAATATATGAAAAATTAGTAACATTACTTAAGTAAATAAGCGTATATTGTTAGAATATTTAGTAGAGTGAAACGTTATAGACATGATAAAATAACTGATAACTTTATTCAGAAGAAAACAAAAAATGAATAGAGTGGCACGAATATAGATTTAGAAAAAGTGAATAGTATTTGTAGGGGGAAGAAGGTTGAAGAAACAACTTTGGGTAATTTTGTCGCTAGTAACAGTAGCATTGCTGCTTTCTGGTTGTACAGAATTCAATGAACCAATTTCCAAAGATAGCACTGGCTTCTGGAATGAATTCATTGTTTGGCCGTTGGTATCAGCAATAAAATACTTTGCTGATCTGCTCGGTACGTATGCATGGGGAATCATTGCTGTAACGATTATTATTCGTTTAGCGATTCTGCCATTGATGATTAAACAAACGAAGAGCTCTAAAAAGATGCAAGAAATTCAGCCAAAATTGAAGGAACTGCAAAAGAAGTATGCTTCTAAGGATGCACAAACACAGCAGCAATATCAGCAAGAGATGATGAAGCTAATGAGTGAGTCAGGTGTAAATCCAATTGCCGGATGTTTGCCAGCGATCATTCAAATGCCAATTTTAATTGGTTTCTATCATGCAATTAGCCGTATGAATGCTTCAAAAGAGTTTGATTTAGGGAATTTCTTTATCTTCCCATTAGCAGATCCTGCACCAGCTTTAGCAATTACTGCAGGTTTAATGCAATTTATTGTATTACGTACGGGTCCAGCTATGGACAACCCTCAAATGAAAATGATGATGTATATTATGCCATTTATGATTATTGCTTTCGGTATGGCATTACCAGCAGCATTACCGCTATACTGGATAATCGGTAATATTATCTCGATTATTCAAAACCTGTTTATTTATAAACCTTGGAATAAAGATAAAACACAACCTGCTCAAAATGGAGGGGCTAAAAAGTGAAACAACTTACGCAAATAGGCGCAACAACACAAGAAGCGATCTCATTGGCGTTACAGAAACTTGGCAAAACCCGTGAACAAGTAGATGTTGAAGTTTTACAAGAAGGTAAAAAAGGATTTTTAGGTTTTGGGGCACGTTCTGCAGAGATACGTGTGACAGTAAAGGAAATACAGATTCCTTTAGTTGAAACAGAGAAGGCTGAACAGCTAAATCTGAATCAATTGGAGGAACCAGCAGTAATAGATGATGTTGAAACAATAAGTTCACAAGTTTCTGAACAACCAAGTGAAATCGAAGCAGTTCAACAAGTCAAAGAAGAACCAGAAGAGGAAGAAGCCTCAGTTAATCCTATTGATGAGGCAAAAGCTTACTTAGTAAATATCGCTAAGCAATTAGATATCCATGATCTGGACATTGAAACGACACGTGAAGGAAAATATGTATTATTTCAGCTGAAATGTGAGAAAGCGGCACTACTTATAGGGAAACGTGGTCAAACATTAAATTCTCTACAGCAATTGACACAACTTGTATTAAATAAAAGTGCTAAGCAATTCTTGATGGTGAAATTAGATGTTGAAAACTATCGTGAACGTCGTCAAGAGGCTCTAGAGTTACTAGCAGATCGTATGGCAGATAAAGCACTTCGCTTAAATCAACGTGTAGAATTTGAGCCGATGCAATCATACGAAAGAAAAATTATTCATAATCAATTGGCAAATCGCCTTGATATTGAAACATACTCAGAGGGAACGGAGCCAAATCGTTATTTAGTAATTGAACCTGTAAAGAATGGTTAAGCTTCGAAAAAACATACAGACAACACACGAGTCATTTTATCGTTAAGATAAAATGGCTTTTTTTTATCTTCATTTAGCAAATGTTTTTTGTATCGCATAGCTGCAGCTACACAGTAAAGTTCACTAGTTATTTATCCACAATTGGAAAATATCCTTACTTTAGATTTCGTTGAAAATATGTTAGTCTAAGGTGTTAGTAAGTTTTGGTCGGTTTTAATTATCCACATGTGGATAACGTTGAGGAGGTCATTAAATGGAGTTTGATACAATTGCTGCGATATCCACACCAATGGGTGAGGGAGCCATAGCCATCGTCCGTTTAAGTGGAGATGAAGCAGTGGCAATTGCAGATAAAATATTCAGATCGCCTGGTGGAAAAAGCTTAACAACGAAGGCTACGCATACGATTCATTATGGGCATTTAGTCGATCCTAAAACAAATGAGGTTGTAGAGGAAGTAATGCTGTCATTAATGCGTGGACCAAAAACATTCACGCGTGAGGATGTAGTAGAAATAAATTGTCATGGCGGGCTAGTTTCTGTAAACAGAGTATTGAAATTAGTATTAACGAATGGAGCAAGATTAGCAGAGCCAGGTGAATTTACAAAACGAGCATTTTTAAATGGGCGTATTGATTTATCGCAAGCTGAAGCGGTAATGGATTTAATAAGAGCTAAGACAGACCGAGCGATGAATGTGGCTTTAGGTCAAATGGATGGGAAATTGTCGCGTTTAATAGGTGATTTACGTCAAGCATTACTAGAGACATTAGCACAAGTAGAGGTTAATATAGATTATCCTGAGTATGATGATGTAGAAGAGATGACAGTACCTGTATTAGTAGAAAAATGTACGTGGGTACGTAATGAAATTATGAAACTTCTGCAAACATCCTCTCAAGGAAAAATACTACGTGAAGGTTTATCTACTGTTATCTTAGGTCGCCCAAATGTCGGTAAATCTTCTCTTTTAAATAGTTTAGTCCAAGAGAATAAGGCCATTGTGACAGATATTGCAGGGACAACTCGTGATATTATAGAGGAGTACGTCAATGTACGTGGTGTACCACTACGTTTAGTGGATACAGCTGGAATTCGAGAAACAGAGGATATCGTTGAACGAATTGGTGTAGAACGTTCTCGTGAAGCTTTACGTGGAGCAGATTTAATTTTGTTTGTATTAAACTATGCTGATGAATTGACTACCGAGGATGAACGTTTATTCGAAACAATTGAGGCAATGGATTACATCGTTATTGTCAATAAAACAGATTTACCACAGAAAATTGATATAGCTCGAGTAAAAGAGTTAGCGGGTAGTCATCGTATTGTGACAACGTCTCTTTTACAAGAGGAAGGTATCACGGAATTAGAGGAAGCAATTGCGGCGCTATTCTTTGAAGGACAAATCGAAGCGGGCGATTTAACATATGTATCAAATGCAAGACACATTGCATTATTGCATCAAGCACAAGCGACGGTTGAGGATGCATTGGCTGCAGCACAAGCAGGCGTACCTGTAGATATGGTGCAAATAGATGTAACAAGAACTTGGGAAATACTTGGCGAAATTATTGGTGACACTGTGCAGGAAAGCCTAATTAATCAGCTATTTTCACAGTTCTGCTTAGGAAAATAAATTTACGAAAGAAAGGAAGATACGAGCTATGCCAACAAAATATGAGGCAGGCACGTTTGATGTTATCGTCATTGGCGCAGGCCATGCAGGTTCAGAAGCTGCTTATGCTGCTGCCAAAATGGGTGCTAACACACTGATGTTGACGATCAATTTAGATATGATTGCGTTTATGCCATGTAATCCATCAATTGGTGGTCCTGCAAAAGGTATTGTAGTAAGAGAAATTGACGCTTTAGGCGGAGCTATGGGGAAAGTTATTGATAAAACCCATATTCAAATGCGTATGTTAAATACAGGGAAAGGTCCTGCGGTACGAGCTTTACGAGCACAAGCAGACAAAGTTTTATACCAACAAGAAATGAAACGTGTGTTGGAGGAAACTGCGAATTTAACTATCCATCAAGGAATGGTGGAAGAGCTAATTATTGAGGATGGGGAAGTGAAAGGTGTCATTACACAAATTGGCGCTGCTTATCGTGCTAAAACAGTAATTGTCACAACAGGAACATTCCTTCGTGGTGAGATCATTATTGGAGATGTTAAATATTCAAGTGGTCCTAATAACCAACAGCCCTCTATTCGATTAGCTGATAATTTAAAAGAGCTTGGTTTTGATCTTGTTCGCTTCAAGACGGGAACTCCACCACGTGTGAACAGCCGTACAATTGATTACGACAAAACTGAAATCCAACCAGGAGATGATGTTCCACGTGCATTCAGCTTTGAAACGACTGAATTTATCATGGATCAACTTCCTTGCTGGTTAACCTATACAAGCCCTGAAACACACGAAATTATTGAGGCTAACTTACATCTATCCCCGATGTACTCAGGGATGATTAAAGGAACGGGACCGCGTTACTGTCCATCTATTGAAGATAAAGTTGTGCGTTTTAATGACAAACCGCGACACCAGATTTTCTTAGAGCCAGAAGGTCGCAATACACGCGAAGTCTATGTACAGGGTTTATCAACAAGTTTACCAGAGCATGTACAAACACGTTTACTAAAATCGATTCCTGGTTTAGAAAAGGCAGAAATGATGCGTGCTGGCTATGCTATCGAATATGATGCGATTGTGCCTACACAACTATGGCCAACGTTAGAAACAAAGCGCATTAAAGGGCTATATACAGCAGGTCAAATTAACGGAACATCTGGTTACGAGGAGGCAGCTGCTCAAGGCTTAATGGCAGGGATGAACGCTGCAGCAAACTCCCTTGGAAAAGAAGAGCTAATTTTAAGTCGCTCAAATGCTTATATTGGTGTATTAATCGATGACCTTGTAACAAAAGGTACAAATGAACCGTATCGCTTACTAACATCTCGTGCTGAATACCGTTTACTTCTTCGCCATGATAATGCTGATTTACGTTTAGTGGAGCTAGGGTATAAAATGGGTATGATTGCAGAAGAAAGATATGCTCAATTCAATGAGAAAAAAGAGCTTATTGAAAGTGAAATTGCACGTCTTCGTGAAATTATTATTAAACCAAATGAAGCGACACAGGCTGTTATTCGTTCTGTAGGCGGTAGTGAACTGAAAGATGGTATTCGTGGAGCGGATTTATTAAAACGTCCAGAGATGCATTATGAATTAATTTCTTCACTTATTCCTGCAGATGTTGAATTTTCGGAAGAAGAGAAGGAACAAATTGAGATTCAGCTTAAATATGAAGGTTATATTGAAAAAGCATTGCAACAAGTGGAAAAGCTTCATAAAATGGAAAATAAAAAAATCCCAGAAAATATTGATTATGATGCTATTTCAGGTTTAGCAACAGAAGCGCGTCAAAAATTAAAACAAGTTACACCACTTTCAATTGCGCAGGCCTCTCGTATTTCTGGTGTTAATCCAGCTGATATTTCCATTCTGCTTGTTTATATTGAACAAGGTAAGATAGCGAAAGTAAGCAGCTAATCATTAAGAACAGTAAAGTGAATAAGGGGCGGGCATACCTTTGTGCCCGCTTCCTATTTTTCAGGCTATGCTAGGCAAATCTCAGATAAGCTTACTGGCCATATAGCTAAAGGAGACTTTACATGAACGAACAACAATTTATTGAGGCATTAAAGGAAAAGGGGATAGAGCTTTCTAATCATCAAATCACTCAATTTAAAAAATACTTTGAACTCCTTGTTGAGTGGAATGAAAAAATGAACTTAACGGCTATTACTGATTTAGAGGGTGTTTATTTAAAGCATTTTTACGATTCCATTAGTGCATCCTTCTATTTTGATTTTTCAACCGTGACAACAGTTTGTGATGTTGGAGCAGGTGCTGGTTTCCCAAGTATTCCGATTAAAATCTGTTACCCGCATTTACAAATCACTATTGTAGATTCTTTAAATAAAAGAATTACATTTTTAAATCATCTTAGTAATGAGCTGCAATTAGAGAATATGCATTTTGTACACGCTAGGGCAGAGGAATTTGGTCAAAATCCAAAATATCGTGAGCAATTTGATGTTGTAACAGCCCGTGCAGTAGCCCGTTTATCAGTCTTATCAGAACTATGTGTACCACTAGCAAAACAAGGTGGATATTTTGTTGCATTAAAAGCAGCAGCAGGTGCAGAAGAATTAAAAGATGCTAAAAAAGCATTGACTACATTAGGCGTTTCATTAAAAGAAGAATTTTCTTTCCATTTACCTGTTGAAGAAAGTGACCGTATTTTATATATCTTTGATAAAATAAAAGGAACACCGAAAAAATATCCGCGTAAACCAGGTGTACCAAATAAAACACCTATTCAATAATTAGTGTTTCATGTGAAACTTCTCAAAGTAGAAAATAATTTTTCTATTTTGAGCATACATACTAGTTATGGATGGTTCACGCAATTGACATCTATGAACTATATACATTTTAAGAAATATAATAAATAATAATAGAATGACACTTAGCAAGATAGTTACTTAAAGGTGGTGCCACTTGGATGAAAAGTCCTTTTTCACGTTTTTTTGGAGGCGGAAGTAAAACAGAGCCTATTGTGAAAAATGAAGTAGAACAAGCAGAGGCGGTTCATGCAGCAGAAGAAGTCATAAAATTGCCTATTGATCAAATTGTACCTAACCGTTTTCAGCCACGTACTATTTTTGATGATGAAAAAATTGAAGAGTTATCAAGAACCATTCATACACATGGTGTGATTCAGCCAATTGTTGTACGTAAAACATCAGAAAATCAATATGAAATCATTGCTGGAGAGCGTCGTTATCGAGCGATGAAAAAGCTACAATGGACAGAAGTCCCTGCTATTGTACGTAATTTAACTGATAAGGAAACAGCATCTATTGCTTTAATAGAGAACTTACAGCGTGAGGAGTTAACTGCGATTGAAGAAGCTGTAGCCTATCAAAAATTATTAGAGCTTCATGAGCTGACACAAGAAGCTTTGGCCCAGCGACTTGGAAAAGGACAATCCACGGTAGCCAATAAACTACGTTTATTAAAGCTGCCGGATGAAGTGCAGCAAGCAATTTTGAAGCGTAAAATATCTGAACGACATGCACGTGCATTAATTGCGATTAAAGATCAGCCATTACAACTAGAGATTTTACAACAGACAATGGAAAATGATTGGAATGTTCGCCAGCTAGAAGAGCATATTCATCTATTATTGCATCCAGAGGCAGCAGATCAAGAGGAAGATGCTCCAAAGAAGGCTAGACCGAAACGTAAGGCAATTAGTAAAGATGTCCGTATTGCTTTGAATACGATTAAACAATCGCTATCAATGGTAACCAAAAGTGGTATAACGGTTAAGACGGAGGAGGAAGACACAGAGGAGTATTATCAAATTACAGTAAAAATACCTAAAAAGAAAAAATCTTAAAGTTAATATTATTTTAGAAAAATAATAAATTAACCTTTTTCCCTTTGTTTAGAGGAGGCATTTCAGAAATAAATCTGAGATACCTCCTTTTTTGTATATATTCTTAATATTTTATACAACTCTTTTCTGTTTTTTTGATAGAATGAGAATTAGATAGCGGTATTGAGTAGTGATTTTACAAATGATTTGTCAAAGTGAGCTTTGATAGATGAAAGCAGGTGCTTTTAAATGGGTAGAATTATAGCAATCGCCAATCAAAAGGGTGGCGTAGGTAAAACAACGACATCGGTCAATTTGAGCGCTTGTCTAGCATATTTAGGAAAGAAAGTGCTATTAATTGATGCTGATCCACAAGGCAATACAACAAGTGGACTTGGTGTTAATAAAGGAGAACTTCAAGGCTGTATTTATGATGTCTTAATTGATGATGAAAACGTTGTAAATGTCATTCAAGAAACAAATGTAGAAAACCTATCCATTGTTCCAGCAACGATTTCACTGGCTGGAGCGGAGATCGAATTAGTTTCAACCATATCAAGAGAGGTACGTTTAAAGCATGCACTTCAAAATGTGAAAGAAGACTATGATTATATCATTATTGATTGTCCGCCTTCTTTAGGGCTTTTAACTATTAACGCTTTAACTGCATCCGATGCATTAATTATCCCAGTTCAATGTGAATATTATGCATTAGAAGGGCTTAGTCAGCTATTATCTACTGTTCGTTTAGTGCAGAAGCATTTAAATCAACAACTTTACATTGATGGTGTGCTATTAACGATGCTTGATGCACGAACAAACTTAGGCTTACAAGTAATTGATGAAGTAAAAAAATATTTCCAAGATAAAGTATATAAAACAATTATTCCTCGTAATGTACGATTAAGTGAGGCTCCAAGTCACGGGCAGCCAATTATCATTTATGACGCAAAATCAAGAGGTGCAGAAGTTTATTTAGAGATGGCGAGGGAAGTGATTAAAAATGGCTAAAGGTTTAGGAAAAGGCATTGGTGCATTATTTCCTGGAGAGTCTTTAGAACAAAGCGGGCAAGTAGAAGAAATTCAATTAGAGTTAATCGTTGCAAATCCATTTCAGCCTCGTAAAATTTTTGATGAAGAAACGTTACAAGAATTAGCAGACTCTATACAGGAGCATGGTATTCTACAGCCTATTGCAGTACGTAAGAAAGGGCGTAAATATGAAATTGTTGCTGGGGAACGCCGTTATCGTGCCGCTCAATTAGCAGGTTTAGAGATTATTCCTGCCATTGTAAAAGAATTTTCAGATGCACAAATGATGGAGCTAGCTATTTTAGAAAATCTACAGCGTGAGGATTTAACAGTTATTGAAGAGGCTGAAGCTTACCAAAGTTTAATGGAAAACTTACATTTAACACAGGAGGAGTTATCCAAGCGATTAGGGAAGAGTAGACCACATATCGCCAACCATGTTCGTTTACTAGCATTACCTGATGATGTTCGTGCGTTGATGAACAATGGCACTCTATCAATGGGACAGGGACGAGCATTATTAGGGTTGAAAAATAAAAGAAGAATTCCTGAGGTTGCAAATAAAGTTATTAAAGAAGGCTTAAATGTACGACAGGTTGAAATGCTAGTACAAACGATAAATGAAGAAGTTTCACGTGAAACAATTCAGCCAAAGAAAAAGGATATATTTGTTGTAGCTAAGGAATCACAACTACGAGATTATTTTGGAACAAATGTCCAAATAAAGAAGGTTAATAATAAAGGAAAAATAGAAATTGAATTTTACTCTGAGGATGATTTAGAACGTATTTTAGAAATATTAAATTTACAAGATGAGTAATGCTAAATTTCTATAACGTAGTCAGAGCGCCGGGTTTTAAGGCGCTCTCTATTTTTCTAGAGAGAAGGAAGGCTGAAACGTGGTTTTATTTGGAGCTTTAATAAACGCATTATTAATTATAATAGGCTCAATCGTGGGTAGAATTTTCAAAAATATACCTGAATCAATGAAGTCTACCGTATTATCAATCATTGGCTTAGCAGTTGCAGTTTTAGGTATTAAAATGGGCTTTGAAAGTGATAACTTTATTATAATGGTGGTAAGTTTAGTAGTAGGTACTGTTATTGGGGAATGGTTAGATTTAGATAAGCAAATGAATCGACTGGGACAATGGGTTGAATCTTTATTTAGCAAAAAACGCACTGATAATAATCAAATTAGTATTGCAGAGGGCTTTGTAACGGCTTCATTGATTTTTGTAGTCGGTTCTATGGCTGTCATAGGTGCACTTGATAGTGGCTTGCGCAATGATCATAATGTACTCATAACGAAAGGCTTAATCGATGGTTTTACTTCGATTATCTTAGCATCTACATTAGGCATAGGTGTACTATTATCTGCAGTGCCTGTCTTTCTATATCAAGGAGTAATTGCACTTTTCGCAGGTGTCATCAGCTCCTTTATACCAGATGAAGCGTTACAAATGTTTATTACAGAGATGACTGCTGTAGGTGGTGTCATGATTTTGGCCATCGGTTTAAATATTGCAGGCTTAACCAAGATCAAGGCTGCTAACTTGTTGCCAGGTATCGTCGTTGTCGGCATTATGGTCGCTTTTTTCTATACTTTTCAGTGAGAAACGATGTGCAGCAAGTAATAGCGCTCTTGAAAGTTTTTCCGCCATCGCATAAGAAATATGAAGTCTTGTATTTTGTAAAACCAGCATCTCCATAAAGCCTCCAATATTGACGATTCCTTTAACCGAAATGTCACCGATTGGAGGTAATTGTTTTTTAACAGCCTTACCAGGGAAAATGGGTCCACTTTGTACAGAAATATGCCCAACATTTTGTTCACTACCAAGACAAGCATCAATCGCAATAATAAAAGGTTTTGTAGTATGATTGTGTAGCTGTTGTAATGTAGAGTCTAAATTAAGAGCATGTAAAGGATCTTCTAAAGAACCTACAACTTCATATGGAAAACTAACAGATTTATTAAGAAAACTACCTGTTAATGGCCCCAGGGTATCACCTGTACAACGGTCACTTCCAATACAGCAGAAAATAAGTCGTTCATGATGAAATGGTATATGTTCTAAAAATAATGTACTTAATTGCCAAACAGCATTTTTACTTTCATGATGAAGAGAATAAGGAAGTAATAAATTTGGTATAGTATTCATAAAAAAACTCACTTTCTTTTTAATTTGGAGGAAGTGTTCAATTTTTATGCAGTATACACAAATTTTTAGCAAGTTATACAAGAGGTGGTAATATTGGGATTCAACAAGAGGTTGATAGAGAATTATTGGAATAAACTAACATCAGAAGAATTTTGGGAAACGATTGTAGATGCAACCCTTGAAATTACGCTTATTCTAATTGTTTCATGGATCGCAGTACGATTAGGGAAAAAATTTATTAAAAAAGTGTTTTTAATACGTATGCGTTCACCCTTAAACCATTCAGAGCGTCGACAGCGAACAATTTCGAGATTATTACAAAGCATCATCTCCTATGCTGTTTATTTTTCTGCGATTGTTGCAATTTTATCTAGCTTAGAGATTAAAATAGCAGGGCTATTGGCTGGTGCAGGAATTGTTGGTTTAGCCATTGGTTTTGGTGCACAGAGTTTAGTGAAAGATGTTATTACTGGATTTTTTATCATTTTTGAAGATCAATTCGGTGTTGGTGATTATATAAAAATTAATGGGGCAGAAGGAACTGTTGTAGAAATAGGCTTACGAACAACAAAGATTAATGGAGGTACTGGAGAGCAATTTATTATTCCTAATGGTTCGATTGGGGAGGTTGTGAACTATTCTGTCAATAACTCTAAAATTTTTATAGATTTACAGATGACGAGTGATGCAGACTTTGAAAAGGCAGAATCTATCATAAAGAAATACTTAGAATCGTTACCAGATGTTCATAAAGAACTCGTAACAGTACCGACCTTTTTAGGGGTACAAAATGTCAAGGGCACTGAAGTAACGATTCGAATAGTGGCTGAGACATTACCTCAGCAACAATATGGAGTGGCACGTACTATTCGTAGAGACGTAACAAGGCTTTTTGAAGAAAATAATATACCAATGTCTCATCCGAAAATGATGTTATATGGTGTTAAAGATGAAGGGAGAAATGAATAATGGAACCGAAGAAATTTGGTCTAAACGATATTGTTGAAATGAAGAAGCAGCATCCATGTGGCACAAACAAATGGAAGATCATTCGTATGGGTGCAGATGTACGAATTAAATGTGAAGGCTGTCAGCACAGTGTCATGATTCCACGCCGTGAATTTGAAAAAAAAATGAAGAAGGTTTTAATTTCGGCTAATGAGGCATAGCTTCAGGCGTATTAGACTTTTTATGAGTGAATTAATATAATAGATAAGGTTATATGAGAGAAAAATGAACAGATCATAGAAAGGTTGTGTCCATTCATGGCATTAACAGCTGGAATCGTTGGTTTACCTAACGTTGGGAAATCAACATTATTTAACGCAATTACAAAAGCGGGCGCATTGGCTGCAAACTATCCATTCGCAACAATCGATCCAAACGTGGGTATTGTTGAAGTACCAGATGCACGTTTAGATAAATTAACTGAATTAGTAATACCGAAAAAAACTGTACCAACAGCATTTGAGTTTACTGATATCGCAGGAATTGTAAAAGGTGCTTCAAAAGGTGAAGGGTTAGGAAATAAATTCCTAGCACATATTCGTGAAGTAGATGCCATTTGCCAAGTTGTGCGTTGCTTTGTAGATGAAAACATTACACACGTATCAGGAGCTGTCGATCCAATTGATGATATTGAGGTCATTAATCTAGAGCTTGCGCTTGCTGATTTAGAATCTGTAGATAAGCGTTTACAGCGTGTTAGTAAAATGGCTAAGCAAAAAGACAAGGAAGCCATGATTGAAGAACCTGTACTACTAAAAATTAAAGAACAATTAGAAAACGGTCGACCTGCACGTTCAGCTGAGCTTTCTGAGGATGAACTAAAGGTAATCAAAGGGCTTCATCTTTTAACAATTAAACCAATGCTTTATGTGGCAAACGTTTCAGAAGATGAAGTGGCAGATGCTGATAACAATGAATATGTGAAAAAAGTACGTGAGTATGCGTCTGCTGAAGGTGCTCAAGTTATTACAATTTGTGCAAAAATCGAGGAAGAAATTTCTGAGCTTGATGATGAAGAAAAGGCAATGTTCCTAGAAGAACTAGGTATTAAGGAATCAGGTTTAGATCAATTAATCCGTACTTCTTATGATTTACTTGGACTAGCAACTTACTTTACTGCAGGGGTACAAGAGGTGCGTGCGTGGACTTTCCGTAAAGGGATGAAGGCACCACAATGTGCGGGAATCATTCATACGGACTTTGAACGTGGTTTTATTCGTGCAGAAACAGTTGCTTTCGATGATTTAGTAGAGGCTGGTTCTCAAGCTGCTGCTAAAGAAGCTGGTAAAGTACGTCTTGAAGGTAAAGAGTATATTGTACAAGACGGAGATATTATGTTATTCCGTTTCAATGTATAAAACATAAACTGGGGCAATCTTTAAATGGATTGCCTTTTTTGTTTAGGTGTTGATCTGTTTATTTTGAAAGGCAGGTATAGTGATGAATTCATTACACATAAAAGAGCAAGGATTGGAAATTGAGCAGCTAGGGCAATTACCGATAGATATCTTAGAAGCTATTTACGAAAAAAAATTGTTTAAGCTATTTACACCTAAGGAATTAGGCGGTAAAGAATTAAACTTATTGGAGGGCATGAAAGTATTTCAACAGATGTCTGCTCTTGATGGGAATCTAGGTTGGTTGGTCACAATCGGTACAGGTGGTAATGCATTTATTCCAACATTCAATCAAGAAATCTGTAAAAAAATCTTTTCGCCAAGAAATGCTGTTATTGCAGGTAGTGGCTATCCAACGGGCACAGCAGTGCAAATGAAAGGTGGCTATCGTGTATCAGGGCAATGGAAGTATTGTAGTGGCGCGGATTATGCTACTACTTTTACAATGAATTGCTTTGTTGAGCATGAAGGTATAAGAACCGATCAAATTATTAGTTGCTCAGTTGAGCGTGAGCATGTTGAGATTTTTCATGATTGGCGTGCAATGGGGTTAAAAGCAACTGCCAGTCATACAATCAGTATTAAAAATGCATGGGTGCCACAAGAAGCAACGTTTCAGTTAGGTACCATTCATAATAACTATGGAAGCTTTGTTCATAGCTTTCCGTTTGGCACATTTGCAGAAGCTTCCTTCCTGAGTGTTTGCCTCGGCATAACAGAAAATTTCTTAGAGCAGACGTCTATTATGATCAAGCAAAAAAGTAATGATCCAAGTCGTTCAGAACGTATAGGTATATTACAATCTTTATTAATACAGCAGCAAAAAAACTTTAATCAGCTTGAAGAAAACTTTTATGCAATATTGACTCAATACTGGGAAAGACATAAAGCTGGTCACGATTTAACAGATGTAGAACTACAACAGTTTTCACAAATGAGTAAAGATAGTGCGGCATCCTGCATCGATATTGCCAACAGCTTCATTCGTAATCTTGGAATGGAGGCAATTACCGAGACATCTTCGATTAATCGTATTTGGAGAAATTTATATACAGCTGCACAGCATGGTTTTTTAACTCCTTAAACGTAGTAGAGAATCTTTTGGAGAGCTAAATAGAAAATGCCAAAGCACTGGTTTAACAGCGGTTTGGCATTTTGAAATTTTTGTTAAATAGAACCTGTGGGATAGGTCCTATATGTAGAGTGTCCCAAGCATGTCTATTCCTTTTCAGAAGTAGTGAATACATATAGCTTAGGTAACTGTGGATCATCTTTAATGAGTGCATTTTTGGGATATTTACGTAACTCTTTATACATTGCAAAATCACCCACTGCTCCAGCTATTAAAAATGCCCCCACTAGTACTACAACAGTGCTATTTAGGTAGAAACCTACAATAGTAGGTAAAACACCAGTCGTCCAAAAAGGGAGTAACAAAGCCTTTTTCATTGCATGATTAGGCAGGGGCTGGTCTGTTGTAGCATAAGCTATGCCAAGCTCTAAATTAAGACCATATTTTAATGACTTAAAAGGCACACCTCCAAATAATATAAATCCAAGTAAATGAGAAATCTCATGTAATACAATAAATATAATATACAGGACAACAAAGAGAATGAACCCAATGATCATATTCCAAAATGAGAAATGGATATCTTTAAAGCAAATATATTGGATAGCCACAAATAATATAACAAGTCCACTTGTGACAACAATATTGTCCATCATTAGCTTTTTTATATCGAGTTCAATCACAATCGGTTCTTTTTCTGGTAGCATGAAAGCTCTCCTTTCATGAATTAATTATATTCATTATATAGGATGAAATATTAGTTTGCGACTTGAAAGACATGTATCTGTATGTTACAATTCATTGATGTGAGTAATAATTATTACTTACTCCTTGCTCCCTTATATAGGAGAGCCTAAGTCCATAAGGAGGTGTAAACAGATGAGAAAATACGAATTAATGTACATCGTACGTCCAAACATTGAAGACGAAGCGAAGAAAGCTTTAGTTGAACGTTTCAACGAAATCTTAACTTCTAACGGTGCAGAAGTCATCGAATCAAAAGAGTGGGGCAAACGTCGCCTAGCTTATGAAATTCAAGACTTCCGCGAAGGTTACTACCAAATCGTGAAAGTAAACGCTACTTCAGAAGCAATCAACGAATATACACGTCTTGCTAACATCAGCGAAGATATCATTCGTCACATTGCAGTTCGCGAAGAAGCAAAATAATTTTTAACAAAATGCTGAAAAGGAGGTTGTATTCTGATGATAAACCGTGTCGTTTTAGTTGGAAGACTAACAAAAGATCCTGAGCTACGCTATACACCGAATGGTATTGCGTCTACACGATTTACAATTGCTGTGAATCGAACATTCTCAAACCAACAAGGTGAACGCGAAGCTGATTTCATTAGTTGCGTTGCGTGGCGAAAACAGGCTGAAAACCTAGCGAACTTCATGCGAAAAGGAAGTTTAATTGGAGTGGAAGGCCGTATCCAAACAGGTAGCTATGAAGGACAAGATGGAAAGCGAGTATACACAACAGATGTAGTGGCAGATAGCGTACAGTTTTTAGAGTCTCGTAATGCTAGTGCTACTGGTGCTCCTGCTCCACAATATGGTGGACAGACTTACGGTAATAACCAACCGTCATATGGTGGTGGTCAACCACAGCAATCATTTGGTGGTTCGATGCCTGGACAGGGTTCATTTGACAACGATGCTGCTTATCAGCAAAATCAACCACCTATGAATCAGCCGAACTATACACGTGTTGATGAGGATCCATTTGCGAATAGCAAAGGGCCAATTGAAGTATCTGAAGATGATCTTCCATTCTAAAATACTTCTAACATAAAAAATAATAAGGAGGAGACATACTATGGCACCACGTCGCGGAGGCCGCAAACGCCGTAAAGTTTGCTACTTCACTGCTAATAACATTACGCACATCGACTACAAAGATGTAGATCTTTTAAAGAAATTCATCTCTGAGCGCGGTAAAATCTTACCACGTCGCGTAACTGGCACTAGCGCTAAGTACCAACGTAAATTAACTTCAGCTATCAAGGTATCTCGTATCATGGGATTACTTCCATTCGTAGCAGAAGACAAATAAGATTGATGTCGCCAAGGCACTGACCTTGCATCAATTTTTAAGACCAGCATATTTCGATATTCGTATCGGTATATGCTGGTTTTTTATTGCAAAATGTTTTTTAATGAAAGAATTTGTTTGGACCATTCGGTAAAATATCCTCTATATAGACATGTATTCAGTTCTAATAGTCAAGAGTTCTACAAAATTTATGATTCTTAGCGTTTTTTGTTCAATAACGTGAAAAAATGGTACAATAAAGTTTAGTAAGTTTTGACTGAAAAAAGGAAGGTTTTCAATGCCGAATAATCAAACAAAGGCACTTGTACAGGGTGCAGCAATGGTGGCAATTTTTACGTTGATGATGATAATATCTGCGTATATTCCTCTTGCTTTCATGCTAGTGTTTTTATTTGCACCATTACCCTTTGCATGGTATAGCGCAAATTATAAGCGCTCCACATCAATATTGGTAGCAATTGTCGGATGTATTCTAACATTTATAACGAGCGGTTTAGCCATACTGCCATTCGCATTTATTTTTGCGTTAGTAGGAATAATGATGGGTGCTGCCATTCACCAACAAAAAAGTAAATTGTATTTATTTATGTCGTCAGGGATTGCTGTTCTTTTATCAACTGCAATTGTATTTCTAGCATATGTACGTCTCGCAGGTATTAATATGGTTGAGATTGGTGTAGAAATGGCGAAAAAAAATTATGAGCAAACAGCGGCAATGTCACAAAATTTAACTGGACAATCAACTATTACCCCTGACCAGGTAGAAGCTGTATCAAAGATGATGGAATTAACTATTCCATCAACAGTAACCCTTGGAGCATTTTTTGTAGCATTTGTACTGATGTCAATTAATTTACCTGTTTTGAAGCGCCTAGGATTAGATGTACCTAAATTTTCACCATTTCAACATATGCGTTTACCACGTTCAATATTATGGTATTACATGATTGTTTTGTGTATCAATTTATTTATACGTCCAGAGTTTGGTTCTACATTAGATGTTATTGTCATAAATGTTTCATACATTTTATGGGTTTTATTAATATTACAGGGAATTTCCTTTATCCATTATTTTATTTCCAAAAAGGGAATGCCGGTAGGTGTAAAATGGATTGCGACATTACTCGCTATACCGTTATCATCCTTTATGATTTTACTTGGTATCATAGATCTAGGCTTTGATGTTCGTTCACTTGTGAAAGGGAAAACTAAAGAATAAGGGGCTGATGTAATGGGGACTTTTAGAAAACGACCAATTCGCTATCCGCTTTTTGTTCTTTCCATTTTTGGCATTGTGACGTTCGTGCTTCTATGTATTTGGAATATCGGAATAGGTATTGGTTATGGAGTAGGATTTGCACTGTTAATGGCCTATACGTGGAAGGTAGAACAGGTGGCCTTTGATGAAACAGAAAAGCATATTGAATCGATTTCTTTTCGTATGAAAAAGGTTGGAGAAGAGGCATTGCTCGAAATGCCGATTGGAATTTTACTTGTCAATGATCAATATGAAATAGAATGGTCCAATCCATATATGCAGGGAGTTTTAAATAGAGACACATTAGTAGGTGAAGGAATAGTCAATATTTCCGATGACATCTATGTACTAATGAAGACTGAAAAATCAAATGAAGCCACGATTACACTACGTGAACGTAAATATCGTGTTTTTTATAAAAAAGAAGAACATCTGCTATATTTCTTTGATATCACAGAGCAGATTGCGATTGAAAAGCAATACTTTGCAGATCGTACTGTCATTGCCATTTTATTTGTTGATAATTATGATGAAATTACGCAGGCGATGGATGACCAGCCACGTAGTTTAACTAATACGATGGTTACATCCATTGTTAATGAATGGGCTGCAGAGCATGGGATATTTGTAAAAAGAATTTCATCTGACCGTTTTTTAGCGGTATTAAATGAATCTATCTTAACAGAGCTCGAAAAGAAAAAATTTGCTATTTTAGATACCATTCGAGAAAAAACAGCGCAAAAAAATCTCTCATTAACATTGAGCATTGGTGTTGGTGCAGGATCATCTTCATTAGTGGAGCTTGGTGAGCTAGCACAATCAAGTCTAGATCTTGTTTTAGGACGTGGTGGTGATCAGGTAGCTATTAAGCAGCCGACAGGAAAGCTAAAGTTCTATGGCGGAAAAACTAATCCAGTGGAAAAACGTACACGTGTAAGAGCAAGGGTTATTTCCCATGCTTTACGTGATTTAATTCAGGATAGTGATCAAGTATTTGTGATGGGACATAAAAACCCTGATATGGATTCGATTGGTGCGTCAGTCGGTGTACGAAAAATGGCACAAATGAATGATGTGAAGGGCTATGTCATCATAAATTTTGATGAATTAAACGGAAGTGTCACACGTTTAATGAATGAAATTGAGAGTAAATCGGATTTCTATGAAAATTTCCTAACACCAGAGGAAGCTGCGTCAAAAATGACTGAAAAGTCGTTGCTCGTTATTGTTGATACACATAAACCTGATTTGGTCATCGATTCACATCTATTAAAATTGGCTGAAAAAGTTGTTGTTATTGATCACCATCGTCGAAGTGAGGACTTTATAGAGAATCCAACACTTGTTTATATGGAACCGTATGCATCGTCGACTGCTGAACTTGTTACAGAGTTATTAGAATATCAGCCGAAGCGGGCGAAAATAAATATGCTAGAGGCAACAGCCTTACTGGCAGGAATTATCGTTGATACGAAGAGTTTTACTTTACGTACTGGCGCTCGCACGTTTGAAGCAGCTTCTTATTTACGGACAAATGGTGCTGATACGATTCTTGTACAGCGTCTTTTAAAAGAAGATGTCGATACGTATATAGAACGTTCTAAAATTGTACAAACCGTAAAGTTTGTAAAACCTGGTATTGCCATCGCTGTTGGCGAGGATTCAAAAGTTTATGACTCTGTATTAATTGCGCAAACAGCAGATATTTTATTAACAATGAAGGATGTTGGTGCTTCCTTTGTTATAGCACATCGAGCAGATGGCAAAATAGGTATAAGTGCAAGGTCGCTCGGCGAAGTAAATGTCCAGCTTATTATGGAAAAGCTCGGTGGTGGTGGTCATTTAACGAATGCTGCCTGCCAGATGGAAGGGAATTCTATAGAGGGCGTGAAAAAATATTTAGAAGAGGCCATAAATGAGGTACTTGAAGGGAGTTTTGAATCATGAAAGTAGTTTTTTTAAAAGATGTTAAAGGAAAAGGTAAAAAAGGTGAAATTAAAAACGTAGCTGATGGCTATGCACAAAATTTCTTAATTAAAAATGGCTATGCAGCTGAAGCTAATACACAAGCATTAAGCCAATTAGAAGGACAAAAGAAATTAGAAGCAAAAAACGCAGCGGCAGAATTAGCCGAAGCAAAAGCGTTAAAAGAAAAATTAGAAGCTTTAACAGTAGAACTAAAAGCAAAATCAGGTGAAGGTGGTCGCTTATTCGGTTCTATTTCTACGAAACAAATTGCTGATGCACTGCAAAAAGTACATGGCATTAAAATTGATAAACGTAAAATGACTTTAAATGAGGGCATTCGTGCACTAGGCTTTACAAATGTACCTGTAAAACTACACCATGAAGTATCTGCAACATTAAAAGTACATGTAACGGAAGAATAAGGGGCGACAATCCATGAGCGAACCGATGATGGACCGCGTTCCACCGCATAACCGGGAAGCGGAGCAATCGGTTATCGGTGCCATTTTCCTCGATCCACAAGCATTAATTACGGCATCAGAAATTTTATTAACGGATGATTTTTATCATAATGCACATAAGAAAATTTTTGAAACGATGCTGCGCTTAAGTGACCAAGGAAAAGCGATAGATGTTGTTACAGTTACTGAAGAATTATCAGCAAAAAAAGAGATTGAAGACGTTGGCGGGCTATCGTATTTACTAGAGCTCGCCAATGCTGTCCCTACGGCTGCTAATATCGCACACTATGCAAAGATTGTTGAAGAAAAGGCACTTTTAAGACGTTTGATTCGCGTCGCTACTAAAATTGTAGAAGATGGCTATACGCGTGAAGATGAAGTAGAAGCATTACTAGGCGAAGCAGAGAAGAAAATGATGGAGGTAGCCAATCGAAAAAATGCTGGTGATTTTAAGCATGTTAAAGACGTTTTGGTGGAAACCTTTGATAACATTGAACAGCTTCAATCACGTAAGGGAGATGTTACAGGTATTCCGACAGGCTTCCGTGATTTAGATAATATTACTGCCGGCTTCCAGCGCAACGATTTAATTATTGTAGCGGCTCGTCCATCTGTGGGGAAAACAGCCTTTGCCTTAAATGTTGCGCAAAGTGTTGCTGTTCAAGCACGTGAGAATGTTGCAATCTTCTCACTGGAAATGGGTGCAGAGCAGCTAGTTATGCGTATGCTTTGTGCAGAGGGAAATATAGATGCACAAGTTTTACGTACAGGTGCTTTAAATACGGAAGATTGGGGTAAACTAACTATGGCAATGGGGAGTTTATCGAATTCTGGTATCTTTATTGATGATACGCCAGGTGTACGTATTAATGAAATTCGAGCGAAGTGTCGACGCTTAGCACAGGAGCATGGGCTTGGAATGATTTTAATTGATTATTTACAGCTTATTCAAGGTAGTGGTAAACCGGGAGAGAATCGTCAGCAAGAGGTATCTGAAATTTCACGTTCATTAAAAGGATTAGCACGTGAATTAAAGGTTCCAGTAATTGCCCTATCACAGCTATCCCGTGGTGTTGAGCAGCGTCAAGATAAACGGCCAATGATGAGTGACCTGCGTGAATCAGGAAGTATTGAGCAAGATGCTGATATTGTTGCCTTCTTATATCGTGACGATTATTACGATAAAGAATCGGAAAGTAAAAATATGATTGAAATTATTATTGCAAAACAACGTAATGGTCCAACAGGAACGGTTACACTTGCATTTAAGAAAGAATTCAATAAATTTATTAACGTGGATTGGTCACAAATGCCACCACCGCCTTCACGTGATTAATAATTTCTAACAATATATATATCTATAGAAGGTGTCTTGAAGTATTTAATCTAAATATTAGATAATATTCATACCATTCTGTCATTAAACACGAACGTTGAATCAGATTTTTTGATTTTATGTTCGTGTTTTTAACTATTTTTTATTGACGTATTGTTTCTATCATTGTTACAATAATTAACGGCTTAAAAATTGAGATACCAAGCGTATCTAACGGAGGTGCTGATTATGACATCAGTTGTAGTTGTAGGAACACAGTGGGGAGACGAAGGGAAAGGCAAAATTACAGATTTCCTGTCGCAAAAGGCCGATGCAATTGCTCGTTTTGCAGGTGGTGATAATGCAGGACATACCATTAAATTTGGTGGTGAAACATATAAGCTACATTTAATTCCATCAGGTATTTTCTATAAAGAAAAGACGTCAGTAATCGGCAATGGATTGGTTGTTAATCCAAAGTCATTAGTAACTGAGCTTAGAGGTTTGCAGGAGCGTGGCATTAATACAAATAACCTACGTATTTCTAATCGTGCCCATGTTATTTTGCCATATCATATTAAACAAGATATTGCTGATGAGGAAAGCCGTGGCGACAATAAAATTGGCACGACTTGCAAAGGTATTGGACCTTGCTATCAAGATAAAGTAGCTCGCATTGGTATTCGTATGGCTGATTTACTGGACAAAGAAATATTTGAAGAAAAACTACGTCATAATTTAGCAATTAAGAATAAATTATTCGAGAAGTTCTACGAAGTTGAAGGTGTAACGTTTGAGGAGATTTTTGAAGAGTACTATGCATATGGACAAGAAATTGCAAACTATGTAACAGATACATCAAAAATTTTAAATGACGTCTTGGATGAAGGCGGCAAAGTGTTATTTGAAGGTGCTCAAGGTATCTTACTTGATGTTGATCAAGGTACGTATCCATTTGTAACCTCTTCAAATCCTGTTGCTGGTGGAGTTGCCATTGGTGCTGGTATCGGTCCATCACGAGTTTCTAATGTTATTGGTGTATGTAAAGCCTATACATCACGCGTTGGTGATGGTCCATTCCCAACTGAATTATTCGACGAAGTGGGTCAACAAATTCGTGAAGTTGGTCGTGAATATGGTACAACAACAGGTCGACCACGTCGTGTAGGCTGGTTTGATACGGTAGTTGTCCGTCATTCACGTAGAGTAAGTGGAATTACACATCTTGCACTAAATTCAATCGATGTTCTTTCTGGCTTAGACACTGTAAAAATTTGTACAGCGTATAATTATCAAGGTGAAACCATTACAGAATATCCAGCAAATCTTCATATTATTGAACAATGTGAACCAATTTATGAAGAGCTACCAGGCTGGTCAGAGGATGTTACAAGCTGCAGAACTTTAGAAGAGCTACCTGAAAATGCACGTCGCTATGTAGAACGTGTGAGTGAGTTGACAGGTATTCAAATTGCAACATTCTCGGTTGGTCCTGCACGTGAACAAACAAATGTTTTAGTGGATATTTGGGAAGCGTAATAAGATGAAATATACTAAAAGGACGTGCCATTTTGCGGTACGCCCTTTTATATTTAGTGAATATCCTTTTTCTTGAATCGCCCACCTTTAACCTCTGCTATATTACCAATCGCAAGGAATGCATTATCATCAATTTCAGCGACAATGGATTTTAGCTTCGATTCCTCTAATCGTGTAATAACAGTAAAAATAACCTTTTTATCGTTACCGGTATAAGCCCCCTCACCATGTAGGAAGGTTACACCTCGACCAAGTCGGTCCATTATGGTTTGACCGATTTCATCTATTTCATCACTAATAATGTAGACGGATTTTGATTCCTCCATCCCTTGGATAACAATGTCAATCATTTTATAGGCAATATAATAAGCTAGGATCGAGTACATAGCTTGTTCCCAGGTGAAGATAAAGCCTGCTACCGTAAAGATCAGGATATTGAAGAACATAATAATTTCTCCCACAGAAAAGGGAGTTTTTCGATTAAATAAAATGGCTAAAATTTCGGTTCCATCTAACGATCCACCGTATCTTATGACAATGCCGACACCGATTCCTAAAATCATGCCACCAAAAACGGTTGCTAATAAAGTATCCTGGGTAAATGGTTTTAGATTATGTAGTAAAATCGTTGTTACTGATAGTACAGTAATGCCTAGGCCTGTAGAAAGTGCAAAGGTTTTACCAATTTGCTTATAGCCTAAAAAGATAAAGGGTAAGTTTAGAATGAAGATAAATATACCGAGAGGTAACTTTAATAAATGTGAAGTGATGATAGAAACACCTACGATTCCACCATCCATAATGTGGTTTGGTACTAAAAATAACTCTAATCCTACTGCCATTATTATTGCACCTAGTGCCACCATAATGCTCCTTAGGACAATTCTACGAGTCCTATTTTTCTGTGGCTTGACCAATCTAGGTGTTATTATTTCAGAGGTCTGTGAATCACTCAATGTAATCGCTCCAATCAACTAGTGTATCCTTCTTCTCTATTTTATCGGAATATTAAAAAAGTAAAAAGTAATAAGTTTTAATTCTCATAAAAAATATAAGAATAATATTGTAATAATAAACTAATAAATATATTAAATTACAATTATAAGAGCGTATAATAGATAAGAGTTATGTAACAATTAGTCGAAAAATAATACATTTACATTACAAAAGTATGAAAATATCCATTCCCTTTTTTCTTTATGGTACAGTATAGTGGTGCAAAATTATTTTGTGGGTAATTAATCCTATAGTAGCATAAAGTTGGAAGGGGCTTTATTGATGAGTTCGTCTTGGTATAAAAAAGAAGAAAACAATAGATTGACTTACAATCTATCTTCATTCAAAAAAATGTCTATTATTGCAATTTTAATGACAAGTTTAACCGTTAATACTGGGTTTGCAAAAGAAAATCATAAAGAAGATTTAAATAAGATTTTTCATATTTATGTAGGTGATCAATATATTGGAGCAGTATCTAACGAAAAGGCTGTCCAGGAAATTATTGCATCGAAGGAAAAAGAAGTTGGTCAACAGTATAAAGAATTGTCTATTAATGCTAGTACGTCTGTTAAAATCATCCCGGAGCAAGTGTTTAGTAATGGAACTAAAGATGTGGAAATTTTAGCAAAATTAGAGCAATCTTTAGTTGCTAAGTCTCAAGCCTTCACCTTATTTGTAGATAATAAGCCTCTCGTATCTTTAAAAGATGCAAAAGCTTATGAAGATACTATACGTTTATTAAAATTACAATATGTTTCACAGCAAGAGATGAATAGTTTACATACTGATCAGCAATCAACGAATCAAGTATCACCACTACAATCTGGTGAGACTCGTTTGTTAAATGTCTCCTTTAAACAAGGAGTTTCAGGTGTTACTCAGAATGTTTCTCCAAGTACTATTGTTACTCCTGAAAAGGCTGTGCAATACTTAATGACAGGCTCTTTAGAGCAGGAAACCTATAAGATTCAATCAGGAGATGTTCTAGGCTCAGTTGCTCAAAAACATAACCTGACTACAGCTGAATTACTAGCATTAAATCCTGGTATTACTGTAGATACTGTTCTACAAATTGGGCAAGCATTGAACGTAACAGTTGCAAAACCATTTGTTACTCTCGAAGTCAAACAAGAGAAGAAAGTTATAGATACAATCCCTTTTAAGAAAATAATTGAAGAAGATCCAAACATGTATAAAGGTGAAAAAGTAGTGAAGCAGCAGGGTGTTGATGGAAAAAAAGAAACATCTTATCTATTAACCTCTGAAAATGGAACACGTACATCCAAAGTGGCATTAGAAGAACAAATTATACAGCAACCAGTAGATGAGATTGAGATTGTCGGTACGAAGGTCATTTCTTCTCGTGGTACTGGTGAATTTACTTGGCCTACTGTAGGAGGCTATATTTCAAGTCAGATGGGTCAACGCTGGGGAACTGTCCATCGTGGTATTGATATAGCCCGACCAAGTAATTATAATATCTTAGCTTCTGATAATGGAGTTGTAGTAGCGGCTGGTAGCTCAGGCAGTTATGGTAATCGAATCGTTATTAATCATAATAATGGCTATACAACACTTTATGGACATTTATCTTCAATCAATGTTGAAGTTGGGCAAGTAGTGGAAAAAGGTTCTGTGATTGGAATTATGGGATCTACTGGAAATTCCACAGGTACACATCTGCATTTTGAAGTTGAAAAGGATGGTTCATTAGTCAATCCTTTATCATATGTAGGACGTTAATTTTTTTGAATAGCAGACAGTCCAAATATATGGACTGTCTTTTTCTATACTTCTTATACTATTATTTCCCGAGAAATATTTGTCGAAATATCATTTATTTTAATAGTCAATAATTGTCTTTGAATTTAGAATAATGCATTGAAGCTAAAAGCATGATAGAGTTAAGAGTAGTGATTTTAACTTCTTTCAGCTGTTTTTGCAGCAAATGCTAAGTATTAGCTACAGAAGTTTCTCATCATAATAGATGATAAGATGTAAGCAGGTTTAAGTTATGTTTCAGGGGTATCCAAATATCTACTGAAAGAGGAACTCAAACTAAGAACTTCATATCCTGTAAAAATGTTAGAAGTGACCAACTACAGCTTCCGATGGAGTCACAAATTCGGTTGCAATAATTATAAATACACACTTGTTTTAAGAATAGATAAATAGCGAAAGGGAGAAAATGTATGGATAAAACAATTTTAGTTGTTGATGATGAAAAACCAATCGCAGATATTTTACAGTTTAATTTAATAAAAGAAGGCTATAAGGTAATTTGTGCTTATGATGGAGATGAAGCACTAGCAAAGGTTGAGGAAGAGCAGCCGGATTTAATGCTTTTAGATATAATGCTGCCAAAGCGTGATGGTATGGAGGTCTGTAGGGAAATTCGAAAAAAATATGATTTTCCAATTATTATGCTAACAGCAAAGGGCTCTGAGATTGATAAAGTATTGGGCTTAGAAATGGGTGCAGACGATTATGTAACAAAGCCTTTTAGTACACGTGAACTGATTGCACGTGTCAAGGCAAACATGCGTCGTTTACAGGTGGTTGCTCCTGCTGCTGAGGAGGCTGCAGAAGAGTCGAATGAGATTGTTGTAGGCTCGCTTGTCATTCAACCTGATGCTTATTTAGTATTAAAACGAGATGAAACCATTGAGCTTACACATCGTGAATTTGAGCTATTACATTATTTAGGGAAACATATTGGTCAAGTCATGACACGTGAGCATTTATTGCAAACTGTGTGGGGCTATGATTATTTTGGTGATGTACGAACAGTAGATGTAACGATCCGTCGTTTACGTGAAAAAATAGAGGACAATCCTAGTCACCCAGCTTGGATAGTAACACGTCGTGGAGTAGGTTATTATTTACGAAATCCTGAGCAGGAGTAAATGGAATGCAAAAAGTTAGCTTCTTTAAATCGATTCATGTCAAGCTAGTTCTTATTTATATTTTATTAATATTGCTTGCTTTGCAAATAATAGGTATTTATTTTGCACGTGAATTGGAGGAAAATTTAAAAACCAATTTCCGAGATTCCATTTTCCAACGTGTTGATTTAATGCAATACAGCATTCGTGAGGAAATTTTAAAGGAACGCGATGAAAGTATGCCAACACTTGAAGAAAGCCTTAAAACGATTGTCATGGAGTTTTCTACAGGGCTGAAGGATGTTTCTTATGGAGATATATTAGAGATTCGTGTTATTGACAATCGACAGCGGATACGTGCAACATCTGAGTTAGAAAATCAAAATCTGATTGGACAGCGCTCAAATACCGATCTTGTCCGACGTGCATTGTCAGCAGAGACATTATTTGAAAATATCAAACTTGATAATAAAACAAGAAATCGAATTTGGGTGTTAGCGACGCCCATTCGAAATGGTGCAGGTACGGATGATGAAGTTATAGGGGTTCTTTATATTGAAGCTAATATTGAATCTGTTTTTGGACAAGTGAATGACATTAACCGTATTTTCCTTGGTGGAACTGCTGTGTCCTTGGTGGTCACTATCTTTTTAGGAATTTTAGTAGCGAGAACAATCACACAGCCGATTGCCGATATGCGTAAACAGGCACAGGCGATGGCTAAAGGAAATTATTCACGAAAAGTACGTGTATATGGAACAGATGAAATAGGGCAGCTTGCTATAACCTTTAATCATTTGACGAATCGCTTGCAGGAAGCCCAATCTACTACAGATGCAGAGAGACGAAAGCTTGATTCGGTCCTTAGTAATATGACGGATGGTGTTATTGCGACAGATCGTAAGGGACGCATCATCCTTATTAATGATCCCGCACTAGAGCTATTACATATTTCTAGGGATATTACATTAGGTCGCCCAATTGCGTCTGTTTTAGGGATTGATCAAGAGTATAGCTTTGAGGATTTAATACACATGAATGATGCGGTGAATTTAAATTTTAGTACAACAGACGCACCCTATATTTTACGTGCGAATTTCTCGGTCATTCAAAAAGAAACAGGCTTTATCAATGGTTTAATTACTGTGCTGCACGATATTACGGAGCAGGAAAAAATTGAAATGGATCGTCGAGAATTTGTATCTAATGTATCACATGAATTACGCACGCCATTAACAACAATGCGCAGCTATTTAGAGGCACTGGCGGATGGCGCCTGGAAAGATGAAAATATTGCTCCAACATTTTTGAATGTTACACAAACAGAAACAGAGCGAATGATTCGCTTAGTTAATGACTTATTGCAGTTATCACGCATGGATAGTGCGGATTATGAATTGAATAAGGATATTGTTCTTTTCAATTCATTCTTTAATCGTATTATTGATCGCTTTGAAATGTCAAAGTCTGACAAAGTAACGTTCCAACGTTTATTCCCAGAAGCATCTTTTTATGTGGAAATTGATACAGATAAAGCGACACAGGTAATCGATAATATCATTTCTAATGCAATAAAGTATTCTCCAGATGGTGGAAATGTTCGATTTGGTTTTACTGTGCAAGGTGAGATGTTGAAGGTTATGATTTCTGATGATGGTATGGGCATTCCTAAGGAAAATGTAGGACGTATTTTCGATCGTTTTTATCGTGTGGATCGTGCACGTGCTCGTTCTATGGGCGGGACAGGTCTAGGACTAGCTATTGCCAGGGAAATGATTGAAGCACATGGTGGTAAAATTTGGGCTGAAAGTGAGGAAGGTCACGGTACAACCATATTCTTTACATTACCATATGATTTAGATGATTTTGACGAGGCAGGTGAGTGGGCATGAAATATATAGAGCCAGTTAAATCAGTTGTATTATTTCTACTCGTCATGTTGAGTGTCGTTTTAACCTTTATTATTTGGACGTATACACCAGATTATAAAATTATTGAACAAACTGAGGGAAAAGAAATCCTAATTGGGTCTCAGAAAAGGATGGAGGATATCATTCGTCCCTATAAGGCGATTTATCGTTTTGATGAGGAGTTCACAGGAACAGCATCCAATGGTGCAATGAAGGATATTATGAAAGCTTTTCAGGGCTGGAATGTTCTTGATATAGTGCCAATCAATAATAATCTTACAGCGAATTATGTAAATGAGATGATTCGTACAAATAACCGTATGACCGTCTTTTTTACTGGTGAAATACCTTACTCTGCCTTTAGCTCTATTTTCCAGTTTGCTGATAAAGAAATACCTGAAACAACCTTTAATCGTATGATTATAGATTGGACGAATTATGGCAGCAAAGACTTACAGGTCTTTTTCATTAGTAGTAATAATAAAACTTTAATGCGCTCACATGTAAGCCTGCAAAATACCAATCCATTTATAAGGGATGTTATTGAGCCAGCGAAAACATATAGCACTTTTAAAGAAATTGAGCGTGATGGCTTTACCTCACTTTATATGCCTAATGATAAAATTGAATCTACCAAATATATGTATACGTTTATAGAGGAGCCACTTGAATCTTTTAAAAATGTGTTATTTCCAAATCCAAATATCGTTCAGCGTAGTATTGAAAGTGCAATGACTGAAAAATATCAGGATGGCAAGTCACGAATGACTGTTGATTCAAACTTAAAATCTTTAACCTATGTATATCCAGCTGCAGAAAGTAGTGCCATCATAGAGCCATCTAAGCTTTTGAAGGATAGCTTTGAATTTATCAACGAGCACGGAGGATTTACAGCTGATTATCGCTATGTATCAAAAAATACTAGTAAAAATCAGTTAGAGTATCAGCAATATTTACAGGGGTTACCGGTTTATAGCGATCAAGTTATAAGCAAGATTACAACTGTATGGGGGGATAATCTTATATTCCGCTACAAGCGCCCTTATTATTCCTTAGTTTTCGACATTCCAACCGAGAAGGAGATAAAGAAACTGCCTTCAGGTTTGGAGATTGTGGAAAAGATTCAGCAACTTAATAATTTTGTGTTATCAGATATAGATGATATTGTGGTGGGGTATTATTTAAAGCAAGATTCAAGTAGCATAATGACATTAGAGCCATGCTGGTTTGTAGTTCATAATGGTGTAGCAACAAAACTGACGCCTGAATTATTAGGAGGTGTCATAAATGGATTGGAATAGAACAAAATCCATTTTCATCATCGTTTTTTTAATACTGAATATCTTCTTGTATTCGTTTTATTTAAAACGTTATAATGAAGCGCAAAGCGTAGAAATACCTGGTGAAAGAACAATAGAAACTCGTTTAAAGGATGATAATATTACGTATGGTGCATTGCCTATTAATGAATCTGCAACTTATATTACGGGCAAAGTGCATAAGTTTACAAGTAGCGATTTCCCCGATAAAAATCAGCAAGCTAATATTATTAAAGAGACACTAGCTCATATTGTCTTTATAAATCCTGTGAAGTTACGAAATATTAATGATAATACAAGCTTTACTGAGTTTCTCCATACAAATGTTAAAGCGGGAGATTCCTATGCATTATGGAAGGTAGATCGTGAGGAGCGAGTCGCGATTTTCTTTCAGAAAAAAAATAATCAAATGTTCTATTACAATGATAGTGCCTCATTAAAAGTACAGTGGAATATGGACCACGAAGTTATCATGTATGAGCAGACAATGATTGATAGTATTGAAGAAATAGAACAACAAGAAACAGTTATCCCACCACTTCAAATTATCCAAACATTATATGCAAAAGGACTATTAAAGGCAGAATCACGTATTACTCATATAAAGCTAGGCTATTCAACATTTAGTAATTTAACACAAACACAAACACAAGTGTTGATACCAACATGGGAAGTACAAGTAAAATTAGCAGACGGTGAGACAGAAGAGTACTTTGTTGACGCGATGGAAGGAAAAATTATTGATATTCAAGAGGACAAGCAAGAGGGAGAAGAGGAAGACTGGGGAGTTGAATGATGCGATTTAGTGTTTTAGCAAGTGGTAGTACAGGCAATTCTATATATGTAGAGAGTGATGAACATGCATTTATTGTGGATGCAGGTCTGAGTGGCAAAAGGATGGAGCAGCTATTTACAAAAATTGAGCGTAATATGAAGCAGCTGAGTGGCATCTTCGTGACACATGAACATAGTGATCATATTAAAGGAATTGGTGTATTGGCTAGAAAATATAATGTACCTGTTTATGCAAACGCCAAGACATGGCAGGCAATGGACGGGCTTGTTGGTGATATTCCCCTAGCGCAACGTTTTGAATTTGAAATGGATACAGTAAAGCATTTTGGCTCAATAGCTATTGAATCCTTTGCGGTATCACATGATGCAGCAGATCCAATGTTCTATACTTTCCATGAAAATGGGCGCAAGCTTGTTGTTATTACGGATACAGGCTATGTTAGCGACCGTATGAAGGGTATTATTCGAGGAGCAGATTCCTTTGTCTTTGAAAGTAACCATGATGTAAATATGTTACAAATGGGTCGGTATCCATGGTCGATAAAACGCCGTATATTAAGTGATGTAGGGCATGTTTCAAATGAAGATGCGGCAGTAGCTATGAGTGAGGTTGTATTTGAAAAGCCAACAAATATTTATTTATCGCATTTAAGTAAGGACAATAATATGAAAGAGCTTGCACGTATGAGCGTCACGCAAACATTGCAATCCTGCGGTATTATTGTAGGAGAGTATGTAAAGTTATTTGATACAGATGCAGAGGAACCGACACAATTAGTAACGGTTTAATAATATTGAAGCTGTCTGAGAGGCTGTTTCATCGTAATTTTAAAAAAATACGATGAGGCAGCCATTTTTATGTCCATTTTATTTATTTTTCATCTGATTTTAATGTTTGAATCGTACTATTAGGGTAACAACTAACAAATAGTAATAAATGAAAGGATGAGGAAGATGAGCTATTTTCAAGATGATGATAAAAATCGTGATTTCCTAAATAATGATGAAATACAGAAATCACCTCTTCAAGAGCGACTTGAAAAAGAGGAGCGAGAAAGACAAGAGAAGCGTCTAAAAAAGAAAGGTGGTGGCGGAGGTAAGGGCGGTTACTTCTTCAGTGGTCTTATCGGGGTCATCATAGGTGCTTTGATCGTGTGGCTCATGCTACCTGGACTTGTTAATCAGATGCCTGGTACAACGACAAGCAGTACAGGTAAAAATGAAACGACCATCAATCAAGTAGCAACAGAAGTGACAACGGATGTTACAAAAGCAGTGGATATGGCTTCGGGTGCAGTTGTAGGTATAACTAACATACAAGAAGTGACAAACGGTGGATTCTGGAACCCACCAACTACATCAACCCAGCCTGCTGGAAGCGGTTCAGGTGTTATTTATAAGGTTCAGGGTGATAAAGCCTTTATCGTGACAAATAACCACGTAATTCAAGGTGCTAAACAGTTAGAGGTAACAATGCCAGATGGAACAAAGGAAGAAGCGCAGTTAGTTGGTAAGGACGAATGGACAGACTTAGCTGTTATTTCAATCAGGTCTAAGGATGTTAAAACAGTTGCGAAATTTGGGAGCTCTGATGTCCTAAAACAAGGTGAAACAGTAATCGCAATCGGTAACCCACTTGGCTTAGAATTCTATGGCTCAGTGACAACAGGTGTTGTATCTGGAAAGGATCGTTCTGTACCAGTTGATTTAAATGGTGATGGAACAATCGATTGGCAGCAAGAGGTATTACAAACAGACGCAGCTATCAACCCTGGTAATAGTGGAGGTGCACTTGTAAACCTTGCAGGTGAACTAGTCGGCATTAACTCCATGAAAATTGCTGAATCCTCTGTAGAAGGATTAGGCTTCTCAATTCCAATTAACTCAGCCATTCCAATTATTGAGGAATTAGAGAAAAACGGTGAAATGAAGCGCCCTACAATGGGTATTCAATTAGTTGACTTAACAGATGTACCATCATTCTATCAACAACAAACATTAAAATTACCGAAAGATATTACGACAGGTGTTGTAATTACAGACGTTGTGAATAATTCACCAGCATCAAAAGCTGGCGTTCAACAATATGATCTCATTGTAGAAATGGATGGTAAAAAAATAGAAACGGCAATTGATTTACGCAAACATTTATATAATGATAAAAAGATTGGTGATAAATTAACAATGAAAGTATACCGCCAAGGTAAATTAGTGGAGCTATCACTAACATTAACAAATAGTAATTCATTGTAAATAAAAATCAGTGAGGGTTTAATAATCCTCACTGATTTTTTTGTGGATAGAAGAAAAATTGACCAGTTTATACAGTAATATAGAGCAAATATTGTGGATAACTAGAAAATTGTGAATAATATTTCTACACATCAAAATAGCAAGAGAAAGCCTTTTCTTTCATACTTGCCAGTCCTTTGTTACAATAGATTGTGGATAACATAGACTGAAATGTGAATAAGTTTGTGGAAATTTCGGAAAACAAGGAGACATAAAAAAATGGAAAAATACAGCTGCAAAAACCATATAGATCACGCTTTAGACATGTTTGTAGCGGAACAAAAAGCATTCCCAATTATGGATAAAGTCGAAGATGAAAAAAAGTTATCCACAAAATGTAGCTACTGTGAACAACCAGCAGAATATATTGTATCAAGTAAATAACTTTACACAATATATAGGATCGATATGTGGATATGTTGATAACTTCTGTGGATAATTTGTTTGTAAATGAATTGTAAAGGTGGATAACGTGTGAATATAACGATTGTATCAGTCGGCAAACTAAAAGAAAAGTACTTAAAAATGGGCATAGATGAATATGCGAAACGTCTCGGTAGTTATGCAAAGATGGATATCATTGAGGTACCAGATGAAAAAGCACCTGAGCAGCTAAGCGATGCCGAAATGGAAATCGTCAAAAAAAAGGAAGGTGAACGTATCCTCTCCAAAATTAGTCCAGATACATACGTTATCGCCCTAGCGATTAACGGCAAAATGAAAACCTCTGAACAAATGGCAGCAGATCTCGAATCCCTCATGACCTACGGCAAAAGCAAAATCGCCTTCGTCATCGGCGGCTCCCTTGGCCTACACGATGAAGTTTTAAAGAGAGCCGACGAGCAGCAATCCTTCGGCAAAATGACATTACCCCATCAGCTAATGAAGCTAGTACTGGTAGAGCAGATTTATCGGAGTTTTAGGATTATGAAGGGGGAACCTTACCATAAGTAAGTGCGGTTTTTTAAAGAACTTAACTGCAGATAGAAAGAATAAACAAAAGAATCACCAAGAATTATGCATTTTAGAATATGGTCCAGATTTAAAAGTAAAAGATGGTGTAGGATTGAATAAATAAGCAAAAAAGAACCTAATCTGGTTCTTTTTTTGCTTATTAGACTGGTTAAGTTAGTCTAATATTGTGACCTGTAATTGTTTTACTCCAAAATTAATTGCATCTTGTTGAGAGGGGAAAAAGACATCGATTCGATTTCCCTTAATGGCACCGCCAGTATCCCCTGCGATTGCTTCACCATAGCCTTCCACATAAACTTTACTACCCAGTGGAATTACAGTTGGGTCAACTGAGATGACCTTCGCATTTGGGTTTGTTTTAAGGTTAATTCCAGTAGCAGTAATACCGGAACATCCCTCACATGAAGCCGTATAGGCTGAAGCTTCCACTATAAGTTCCTTTGAAGCAGTATTATTTGTTGATGGAGCAGTTGCTTCAGGTGCATTCTCCTTTGAAGCAGTATTATTTGTTGATGAAGCGGTCGCTTCAGGTGCACTATCCTTTGAAGCTGTTTTACTTGTTGAAGAAACAGTTTCTTCAGGTTTACTCTCCATTGCATTTGTATTATTTGTTACTGAAGTTGTAGTTTCCTTTGCTGCATGAGCTGCAGGCTTTATTGGTTTGCCAGTTACAGCCGTACTCGTTTTCGTACCATCAATAATGGATAGATTTAAACCCGGATGAATAAGGTCCGTATGTAATTGGTTCCATTCTTTAATTTGCGAAACAGTGACTTGATAATCTAGGGCTATGTCCCATAGTGTATCACCTTGCTTAACGGTATATTGTTGTGCAATAGTAAGGTCATCGCCAGGGTGAATAAGGTTAGTAGTAATATGATTCAATGTTTTGATATTTTCTACAGAAGTATTATGTGCACGAGATAAATCCCAAAGAGTATCTCCTTTTTGTACGGTAATTGTTGCAGCTTGAGCATTAGCACCTAAAGTTGCCGAAAGCATTGCAACGGGTACAATTGAAATTATTTTTTTAAGCATTTATTAATCCTCCATGTGCGTTCTTAGTTGTTAATGTAAAATCATCGTAACATAGATTTATCTGAGAAAAAGAACAAGGAGGTGTTAATTAGATTTCGTCTATGGCATTTATATTGCAATAATATTGCTAATATTAAAGGATACTATTTCCATGATGGAGATACCTAATTAAGGGTTAAATGTGATAATGTTTATACATTAAATAAATTTAATAAATGAGGGATAACCATGTCAGTTGTGAACCTGTTAGCTTCTCAACTAAGTCGAAACGATGAAGAGCCAAATATTGAGCTGGCACATAAATTAGTTAATGAAGAAAATTATACGGGCATAGAAGAAATAATTGAAAACCTAACTTGCAAAGATAAAAAGATTCAATACGATTGTATTAAAGTAGCATACGAAATTGGGCAAGTTAAACCAGAACTCATCAGTAAGTATGTCCTGACTTTTATAGAGTTGCTAAAAAGCCCTAATAATCGTTTAGTCTGGGGCGGAATGACGGCATTAGCAACGATTGCCGAGGAAGCATCAGAAACCATTATGGCTCATCTTAATATATTAAAAAGTGCTATGAAAGTTGGTTCAGTTATTACAATTGATAAAGGTGTCCTAACTCTTGCGAAGCTAGCAGCTGTCAGTAAGGAAAACAATGATGTGATTTTTCCAATATTACTTCATCACCTTGAGAATTGCAGAACAAAGGAAATTCCTCAGCACTCGGAAAGTACGCTATTAGCCGTAACAGATGAAAATAAAGAGGAATTATTGAAAGTGTTACGAAAAAGAGAAAAATACCTAACTGCACCACAATTAAAAAGAGTCAAAAAGATTTATAAAACATTAGAAGCTTAATAAAAATAGCAAAAATCCCCCTAGATGTGCCGTGCCATTAATGTGAATTTTAGCATCGGCGATGTTATTAGGAATTATTAAATAAATGTTCATAAAATAAAACCCGCACTTGGCCGCGTTACGGAGAACTGTATCATAAATAAGTGTGATTTATTTTGCTTCATAATTAATAGAGAAAGGTAAATTGTTTGCAGCTGTATGGTGAGCTAATAATCCAAAATTAAGTTCATTTAAATAGAAAGTCCAGTTTTGCGGAGAATATAAGTTATTACAATTAATAAATAACAATAAAAGCGAGCATCAACCTGTTCAGTTGATGTCTACATCCAAGTAGGCGGTCAATGGCTCTTTTCACTTTGACGGGCTACGTGGGATGTGGAATAATCCATTCGGGATGTTGCCCAAGAAGAAAACTTATGCGAGATGTGTCCAAAAACTTGATGTAGATCCACTTTTCCTTTAAGCGATCAAACACACGCTTTCCCGTATGACGCTGCTTTTTTGGCATTTCTAAGTCCGCTATCAGCCAATCCATGATTTCATCTTTATATTCATCTATCTTTTTTGACACGGTTTTACGCATCTCTAGTTTCAGATTAAAATCCTGTTGCTCCACGTATTTTTGTACGGTTTTAAAATCATGTCCCGTTTCATTTGCTATTTTCCGTAAGGAATAACCCTTCTCCTCATACAAAAATTTGATATGATGAACTTGTATCATTGTAAGCATCCTTTCCATTCCTCCTAATCGACTTTTTTGCCAATTAGAAGGTTAGTAGATTAGAAGGGTACGGACAATGATATTTTTTTACGTTTTAAAGGACCCATAACTGCTAGAATTTCCAGTTACATTCTGCTCCTTTTTTATTTTGCACTAAACATTTTATATTAAAGTGAAATTCCACGTAATTAACCATATATAAATTGACCCGTAGTCATAAATAATAATTGTAAAATAAATATTCTAAAATTTAATCAATAAAATAATAAGATAAATATTGACCGTGAGTCTAAAAAATATTATAAATAGTTTAGTGGTTATTTCCAAAAAAAAGGGGAAATGTAAGTTGTCTAATACACGTATTCATTTTATGGATTTTTTAAAAGTGTTTCTTTCTTGCACTGTAATCGTCCACCATGCAGGTCAACCTTATGGCGGGTCAAATGGTTTTTGGTATGTACGAGATTTGGGTGTCGATTCTGACTTGAGCATTTTTTTTGGGATAAACTCTGCCTTTAATATGAGTCTTTATTTTTTTCTTTCTGCTTATTTTATTCCTCTTGCATATAAACACAAAGGGAATATAGGTTTTTTGAAAGATCGGTTGAAGAGAATTGGTATACCTTTATTGTTTGGATTTATAGTAATGATTCCTTTAATAATGTACTTTTATTATAATGAATTCCGTGGTTACCCTAACCTATCGTTATATGAATACTATAAAAATATTTATCTAGGATTTGGTGAAAAACCATTAAATTGGGAAGGACCATCTTGGCCAGACCTAAATTTTGGCCATCTTTGGTTTATTGAACATCTTCTTATTTATTCACTGATATATCTATTATTAATGAATCTTTTTAAAAATATTAATTTACCAAAAATTTCAATTGCTCCAACACATAAACATATTTTTATATTTGTTATTATCGTATCGTTAATCACTTTTTTAGTTCGAACAAGTTATTCGATTGATGAATGGATTGGTGTACTAGGTTTTATCCAAATGGAGTATGCACACTTTCCTCAATATTTAGCATTTGTAGTTTTGGGAATAACAGCTGCTAATAGTAACTGGATTTATCATATCCCTAAAAGAGTTGGTAATTTATGGTTATTTATAGGGGTTTTATTAATTGCTTTAAATGTCATTGGGTTTGTACCCCATTCAAGGGGTGGATGGGATAGTAGTTCACTTATTTATGCAATCTATGAGACCTTTTTATGTACAGGACTTTCAATTGGTTTAATTGAATTATTTCAACGTAAATTAAATAGAAAATCAAAATGGATTGAGACGCTAGCTAAAAATTCCTTTTGTGTTTACATTATTCATATTCCGGTTTTAATTGGAATTCAATATATTTTAATTAGTGTACCTGTTTCAGGCTATATAAAATTCGCATTAGCATCACTATTGGGGATTGTCTTTAGCCATTTAATATCGTATTTTATTATTCGAAAATTACCGGTTATTAGTCTACTATTCTCTGGTACAAATCATAGACGTTCTCAAAGTTTAGTCGATAAATTTAATAAGAAGAGTATATATTAGTTCTCTGCTTGTCTCCAATTCTCTCTTTGACAACATTCCTGCGAGTTTTTATAACCCAGGCTATTCTCGCAGGAGTACTTTGGAAATCAACAGGATCTTTATGAAGATATTCCTTTAAAGAAAACATCAAAACTCATCATAAGTTGTGTAATAAGATCATCTTCGCCTCCACCAAGACACCAGTGGGTTAATACACCAATAAACATTTGAATAGTTAAGTCTGCCAGTGTTTCAGGGGATAATTTTTGTGTAAATTCCCCCGTTTCTTGTCCGTGCTTAAAAATTGGAATCAATAAAGCACGAAGATTATTCATATTATCTATGTGATTATTTAAATTATTAGCACTTGAGAGAGTTGCCATTAAAGTTGCTCTTCTTAATGACCTTGTATAGTTTAAATTATGTACGATATTAATTAACGAAGAGAGTAGTTTAGGTACTATTGGACTTGTGATATTCATTAATTTTTCAGCTTCTGAATAGATTGAAATTCTTTCGAAATTCTCTATGACTGCCTCTTTTGTCGGAAAATAATTAAAAAAAGTACCCTTAGAAACTCCAGCTAATTTCACAATATCTTCAACCTTTGTCGACTCATATCCGTTTTCCGAAAATAATTTGAAAGCAGCGTTTGTTATAGCTAATTTAGTTTTTCTTTTCTTTTCTTCCCTTCCCAACTTTATTCACTCCATTTCTTACAATAACGTTATTATTAATTCTACTATAAATAGCTGTTTAAAAAGTAATTATTGTTTTAGTAATACGTATTAAGAAAAACAGACAGCTATTATTGATATGCTCCCAATTAGGTAGACAGATGAAATAAAAAAATTTTTTACAACCACTTTATTCCACGATCTGGCCCTTTAATGGAATAACTTCATTATCGATTAATAATTTCTTAATCAACAACAAAAACAAAATTTCACCTTTGTAGAGATAGGAAATTCCGGTCAAACTTTGTTTTTAAAGCAATAATAAGCACAATAAAGGTTGTCCTTTTACTCATGAGCGACTTTTACTTGTCTTTGACTTCTATCAGGTTTGTACTAGGCTATAATAATATAAATAAGCAGCGAGTAAGTGCGGTTTTTAGAAACAACTCATGTAATAAATCAATTATAGCTTAAATACCTTTGACTATTCTGAAGTTTGGGGGATAGTAATGAGTAATATTATATGGCTATGCGGTTAGGAGAGAAATAGAATGTGAAAGAGTAGAACTAAAATATTCAGGTTTAGTTTAATAATTACTTTGTTAATTGTTTTACCCGGTCTATTTTTTCCTACATGGACACCTCCTATTAAAGGGGAGCAAAGCATAAGTACGCTGGAACAGGTTGAAATTAACGGAACTGGACATGAAATTATGATTCGAGGAATAGATTCAAGTAATCCGATTCTCATTTTTGTTCATGGTGGCCCAGCGTGCTCCGAAATTCCATACGTAAGAAAATACCAAAAAGACCTTGAAAAGCAATTTACTATTGTACATTATGATCAGCGTGGCAGTGGAAAATCCTATCATTTTTTAGAAGACTATTCTAACTTAACCACTGACTTACTGGTTGAAGATTTATTGTCATTAACTGATTACATTTTGGAGAGGTTTAACCAAGAAAAGGTTTTATTAGTCGGACATTCTTTTGGCACTTATATTGGAATGAAAGCTATCGATAAATCACCTGAGAAATATTATGGGTATATAGGTATTGGGCAAGTAGCAGATATAGTTCAAAGTGAGTTGGACAGTTTAGAATTTACACTGGAACAGGCAAAACAAGAAGGAAATTCAGATGATATAGAGAAACTAATGTTACTTCAACCGTTGATTGAAAAGGGAGAAGTTCAGACACCGAGAAATCTCGTGCGTAAATATGGAGGTGCGGCAAGACTTATTGATGATAATACAGATTATCTAACAGGATTTCTTTTTAACCCTGAATATAATGGGCTAGATGTAATTCGTTATCTAAAAGGGGTCCATGTTACACAAGAAGCATTGTTGAACGAAGGGGCAAAGCAAAATATTACGGAGATTGTAAATCAAGTGGATTTGCCTATTTTTTTTGTAATGGGGAAATTCGATTATATGACGTCTGTAAATGCTGCAAAAAAATACTATGGTAGCATGGAAGCACCAGTGAAAGAGTTTGTTATTTTTGAAGAGTCAGCTCATTATCCACAGTTCGAGGAGAAAGAAAAGTTTACTTTATGGTTAAATAAAACCTTTGATGAACTTCAGAATAGAACTGCTGAATTTTGATATCGACTTTCAAGAAATATAAAAATTTTAAAATGGTTATATAGTAATTTTAGTGGTATTTAAGAAAGCTAAATTCAATCTTTGCAAACCTCACTAATATCCATCACGAAGAACCTCACCATAAGTAGCAGAGGGTTTTGACTCATATTCCACAAACTAATAGCTTATGCTTTTTCTTTTACAAGTTGTTCCGTTGCAAATGCGTAAACCAACGTTCACTATTGTGTAAGGAAGCTCATATTTTCCTATGACTTTTACTTGAAATACATTAGGGTCCTTTTTGATGAAAAATTGTAAAATAAATTTAATATACTGATAACACAAAGCGAAACCTCCTAACGTAATTTGTCTTGACAACAATTACAATACGTGAGTTTTCGCTTTTAAATTGTAAAATCCTTTAATTGCTAGAAGGTCAATCTCAAGCTGTGATGATGAGCCATATTTAATAATACACCTTATCAATTCCTGTTTTTTATATATTTTTCAATTATTTCACAGTTACTTTCAACTTATTTCACATCTGTGCCGTATTATTGGAAATTGAAAGGAGATTGTAAACATTGAAAAAACTATTCGTTTTAGGATTTATATTGTTAAGTATCATTTCTGTAGATTTTATAGGTAAGCACAAAATGAATGCTGAGGCAGCTCAATCAAGTTTAGAAAAAGATGTACCTGATAATACAAATTGTGCATTTTGTAATATGGTGGTGTACCAAAAGAAAGATAAAATGGGTGTTTTTTCTGCCCAAGCAATTAAAAAGAAAGGTAAGGTGGTTTATTACGATGACATCGGTTGCCTTTTATACGATGAGGTGAAAAATAAAACAACCAATAAAAAGTATGTTCGTGATTACAAAACATTAAAGTGGGTTCAAGCTGAAAAGGCGACTTATGTTAAAACATCGCTAGTTTCACCAATGGACGATGGTTATATATATTTTGCTAAAGCAGCTGATGCGAAAGATTATATTGCTAAACATTCAGGTACAGAAATTGTCCCGTTTAAAACTGTTCAAAAAGAGAGTGTTCAGAAATATCAATAGGTAAAGTTAAAAACACAATAAGTTCAGAAAGGAAAATATAAAAAATGAAAAAATATTTACGGTTTGGATTGCTTATATTTGTAATTTTAATAGCATTTTTGAATAGTAATCAAAATTCAATTGTATTTGCAGCCACTACAGATGTCCAAGCTATTAAAAATGGAGAAGTAGTTTATTATAAGAATGTATTTTCATTGCTATATGATGAATTAAATGAAGGGGTTACATTCACAAAAAAAGTACAGGATTATAGTACAAAAAAATGGGTTGCGTTAGATTCAGTAACGATTGTTAAAACTAATGCTTCAAAAAATATTTATTTCTCAAAAGAAGCAGATGCAGATAAATATATTAAAGCTTATAAAACAAAAAACAACATAACCTTAAAAAAGGTTAATTTAAATACAATTGAGAATAGTGCCCAGGAAAAATATAAAAAAGAAGCACCCAGTATTGTATTAAATGCGAGCACAACCGAGCCAACAAATACAAATGTCACAGTGAATGTAGATATTACAGATAATAAAAAAGTGACGTTGAAAAAATGGGCAATTGGTACAAAGCCAGCAAATAAATTTTCAATTGCAGGGACAACCTTAACAGATACCTCATTTACAGTAAGTAAAAATGGAACATACACAGTTTATGCTTTAGACAATAATGGTAATAAAAGAACAAAATCAATCACAATATCAAATATTGATAAAACGGCACCAGCAATAACACTTTCAATTTCTGAAAGTGATACAACAGCAGTAAGTAAAAAAATACAAATTTCAACTACTGATGATACTGGGATTCAAGATCAAAAATGGGCATATGGAGATAAAGATGTAGAATACTTCGTTGATAAAGGTTCAAGAATAGCACCATTACAAAATGCGAATCAAAAAGATAAAATTATCGCACTAAAAAATGGTGTTTATACAGTTTATGCTGAGGACAAGGCGGGGAATAAATCCATAAAATCAATTACTATCGACGGAATTTCTGAATTTACAGAAGTAACACAAACAGGTGTACACTGTGAAGTATGTCGTATGGATCTTCATAACACTGACCCAAATAAAGTGTATTCTGCAAAAGCCATTGACCAAGAAGGAAACACTCATTATTTTTGTAGAATTGGATGTATGTATCATCAAGAACATGCAAATGGTATAGCATTTACTAATAAATATCTTCGTGATTATAGTGCAACAGCGCCCCGTCTAAACAACTGGATTGCAGTTGAAAATGCAGTAACTGTAAAATTTAATAATGATGAAACAGCCAAAGGAATCATGGGTTGGAAGCTTTTCCACTTTAAAGATTTACCAAGTGCTGCAAGCTACTTGAGTGTGAGCAAAGAAAAAGTAGTAGCTGAAAAATTGGAAAATATCATTGAATATGCGAAAACGAATAATAAGGGAATGAATTATCAATACGAGGTAGATAAAGCAACACAGTAATTTTTAATATTTATCATTTGGACTAATAGAAAAGCGAAAACGCATGTATCGTAATTTTGTTGAGACAAATCACGTTAGCAGTTTTCGCTTTGTGTCATTAGTTGAAACAATCTGGCTCACACTCATAGATAAATGTACGTTATCTTCGGACTTCTGGTTATTCATCATTTGCTTGTCTAGTAGTAACATAAGCTCTTTCACTTTTTTGCTTAGCGTTATAGTTTGATCCTAAAACACCTAGGAGAATAATGATGGTACCGAAAATATGATAGGATTGAATCGTTTCGTTTAAGAAAAGGACGCCAGCAATAATTGTAATTAATGTTGCTAAATTATTAAAGACACTCATTTTTGACGCTTCAATTTGCGAAAGTGCATAATTGGAGAAAAAAGAAGTTCCTAAAGATGAAAGTGCTCCAAGATAAACAATAGCGATGATAAACGTTCCGCTTGAAAATGGTTCGATGAATTGATGCATCGTTTTCATTATCATATGATTTCCAATAGCCACAATGTTAAAAAAGATGAAGCCAAAGAATGTCATAATGTAAGTTATCGTGAAAAATGAGTAATGTTGCACAAGTTTACGTGCTAAAACGGTATTGTAAGCACCAGTAAGGGCTGACAGTAACATAAGGACAATTCCTTTTATACTTTGTGAACCTGTATCTGCTCCATTCATAACAAAAATGAAAATGACACCTGAGACCGATAATAACACCGAGGCCTTTTGTAATGGTACTGTATGTTCTTTCAAATATATTGCTGCTAAAATCAGTGTGAAAATTGGTACAGTAGCTAGAATAATACCAGCTTCTGAAGAAGAGGCGTATACTAGGCCGAACGTTTGGAATGTGAAAAACAAAGTAGGATAAACCAAAGCTAACGGAAGAATCCGCCATGCGTCCTTCTTTGTCACATTTAAGCGAATCTTTTTCAAGACAATAATAGCAGTAGCGATGATAAAAGCTACAGAAAAGCGGTATGCAAGTGTATCAAGCGGTGAAGCGGTAACAAGGCTCAGTTTTACGAACATAAATGAAAAGCCGATGATGAGTGCATACATGGTTGCAGCGAAATAAGCTTTTGTTTTTTTAGACATTTTACGAAGACTCCAATCCTTTTATCCCGCATGATCGGGCAGTAATACCCCCACCTCAAAAATTAGCTATAGGCAAAGTAGTTAGGTGGGAGATAAAGACAACTACCACGGATTAAAGTTTTAAGGTATATTAGCGAAACACTTTAAAGCGCTCTTCATTTGCCAAAAATTCTTTGTCACTTGGCATTGCTTCAATACTTCCAAATGGCATTTGTGCAGTTAATTTCCAATGATCCGGAATTCCCCATTCATCTTTCACATTTTGATCGATAAGTGGATTGTAGTGTTGAAGGGAGGCACCTATTTTTTCTTGTGCTAATGCCATCCATACAGAATGCTGCGCAATTCCGGTTGCTTGTTCAGACCAGATAGGGAACTGTTCTGCGTATAGAGAGAATTGATTTTGATACTGTTGGATGACGTCTTGGTCTTCAAAAAATAAAATGGACGCGAAGCCTGCACGGAAAGATTCTATTTTTTCTTCTGTTCGGGCAAAGTTTTCTGCTGGAACAATTGAGCGTAACTTTTCTTCGACTAGGTCCCATAATTTATCATGATGTTTGTTAAATAAAATTACTGCTCGTGAGGTTTGTGAGTTAAAAGCAGTTGGACTATGCTTTATTGCCTCCATAATAGTTTCTTGAAGTATTTCTTCAGTCTGTTCTACATTTTTTCCTAGGGCGTAAATTGAACGTCTCTTTTCCATCAATTCAACATATTTGTTCTTCATATTTGTAAACCCCTTTTCTGATAATTTTTCACCACAATATCCTACCTAAGTTCCTTTCCTTCTTAATACGTTCATTGTAAAATTTGATTTATAATAGTTCAATACTATTTTTTCTATACAAACAATAGGTTTTGGCTATAGAAAAGGAGAAGTTGATATGGAGATTAGACAATTAAATTACTTCCTTATGCTATGTAAAGAGTTACATTTTTCTGAAGCTGCTATTAAATTGGGAATTTCTCAACCGACGTTAAGTCAGCAGATACGTGTTCTAGAGGGGGAAATAGGGGCACCATTATTCGATCGAATTGGTAAAAAAACAGTGAAAACGGAAGCCGGTGAGTTACTTGAGCACTATGCTCTACAAGTTATTCAAGATTTAGAAAATGCCAAGAAAGCTATCTCTGATTTGATAGATTTAAACAAGGGACATTTGCGCATCGCAATACTGCCTTCGGATCTTGATTATCGTTTAACCGAGATTTTAATTGATTTTCGAAAGGAATTTCCCAACACGAAAGTGCAAGTGTTTCCGACAATAGAAAGTTTAACAAAAGTGCTAGGTAATGAAGTTGATATTGGCATTGGTTTAAAGGTAGAAGCAGACCCTCATTTAGAACGTATTCCATTCTATACGGAGAGGTACAGTCTATTTGTGAATGAAAATCATGACTTATCTCAAAGGAAGAGCATCAAACCAGAAGAGTTGGTAGATATACCACTTGTCATGTATCCTCAAGGGAAATGTGGTCGTGACTTAATCGATAAATGGTGTGATAGACAAGGAATAACGATTAATAGTGTTATGGAAACTGGCTCGGCTACATCATTATTTCAACTCGTTCAAAAAGACATCGGTGCTACTATTCAACCTAGCCAACTTATCGAAAACTTCAAATCGATAGGTATTCGATCAATACCAATTGAAAATGCACCAACGAGAGAGCTTGATATCTTCTATCGTAACGACAAATATTTGAGTAAAGCAGCTGAAGGTTTCATGAAAAGAGTTATAGAACGATTTTAGAAGTAGAGCACTGATTTACTTTAAAAATCAGCCTAAACGATTCATCGGTATGTCATTTAGGTCAGTGGATATAAGTACTTCTATAAAATAAGATATTCTTTAGAAGTGAATCCTCAAGTTGAACTAAATTTATTAAGAGTACTTTTATTTAAAAATAAATATAAAGAAGAATACAAGCTTAATTTTTCAGGTAAACTTTAATAGATAATCTTTATAATTTACAATGCACATATTACAAGAAAGATTATTTATCAGAGACCTTATCATAAGTAAAGGCGATTTTTGTAACAAGGAAAGAGAATCAATAAAAGTATATTCTAAAATTTAAAATCTGATTAAATGTAATATGTAATAAAAATAATTTAAGAGGTTAATTACATTGAAAAAAAAAGGAAAGAAATCAAATTATTTAGCGAAAATTTCTTTAGGAGTTATGAGTGCTGGTTTTCTTATAACAATTCCTTTTCAAGAAACCTTTACTGGGCGATTATTGCAAGGTGGATTTGAGGCAGGGCTTGTTGGAGGACTGGCAGATTGGTTTGCTGTTACTGCTCTTTTCCGCCATCCAATGGGCATCCCTATTCCACATACCGCATTGCTTCCAAAAAACCGAGATAGAATGATTATAGCTCTTATCTCCATGCTTGAAAAAGATTGGCTGACTAAAGACAGTATTAAAGAGAAAATCAAACAAATTAATTTTGCAGATAAACTCATACAAATTGCTGAGAAAGAATTGTCATCAGTAACTTTGAAAAGAAGAATCAGTTCGATTCTTAATGAAATAATCAACTCTGTAAATTTAGAAAAAATAGCTCTATTTATTGAAAAGGAGTTAAAGGAATATCTTCATACTTTAAAAGTAGAAAAATTTCTTCAATCTATAATTACTCAAGCACTAAACAGAAAATTAGATGAAAAAGCTTTGAACTATATCTTGATTGAAATCGAAAAGTGGATGTCTAAAGAAGAGACAAAGCGAAAAATAGGAATAATGGCCAAACAATTACTTGATAATATCGAGGCAGATGGCTTTTTAAAGATGGCAATTAGTTCTTTTAGAAATTTTATAAATGAGGAAAAGCTAGGAAATATGCTTCAACCATTCATTCTTAAAAAAATCATTCTTTTACAAAAAGATGATAATCCATATAGGCATTTGATCCTTTCTCGAATTCGTGAAGAGTTAGAGAGTATACAAGATAAGGAAGAATTAATGGTTGAAATAAATAATTGGAAGAATACACTAGTAAACAATTGGAGCCCGGTAGATCAAATTACTGAGATTTTAAAGCAACTACAGAAAAAGTTGATCCTTCTAGTCGAAGATGAAGAATTTATTGACAGGTATGTGATTTCATTTATTCAAAACTTTATAAATAGCATACAAGAGACACCTGAAAAAATGGAAAGTATTGAAAATTGGATTCAAAAGCAAATTTTATATTACCTTGATAAGAACCATTCAAAAATAGGAGTTCTTGTTAAAGAAAATCTGGAAAAATTGGATAATGAGACTCTTATCAATATGATGGAAAATAACATTGGTAAGGATTTGCAATGGATACGAGTGAATGGAGCTATATGCGGGTTTTCCATAGGAATTATCTTAACAATTCTCAAAGCCTATTTTATAGGATAAATCAGTAAGAACCTTATTTAGATTCAGATTGGAGAACCGTATCATAAGTAATCACATGGTTGGAATTCCAAATGACTCATTATTATCAATAAAGAGTATTAAAAGATAGCACCTATGTAAGATATTTGCGTGTATTTTAAAGCCCTGACACACCCTTTTCTTCATAGGCTACTTGCCATCGTGTTAAAGCTGATTTTGCTCGGTGAATCCCTACCAGTTCGATATAGAAGCCTGCATCTTCAAAGATTTCACGTGAACATTTTCCTTTTTCATATTCCGCAATCGCTATTGCCTTAAATTCATCTGTGTAAGTTGTCCCTTTTTCACTAACAGCTTTTACATAAGGATGTATTTTGAGTAATATTTGTTCTTGATCAGTAAATAGTTTCTTTGACATAAGTTCTGCTCCATTTAGTTGTGATGTTCATTATAAATAAAAGTACCCAGTAAGAGAGACTTTTTTAACTGTCTATCTTATAGGGTACATTTTAGAAATGGTGCTGTTATTTTAATTATTACCTAATAACTTCAGAACCCCTTGGCTCATTTGATTGATCTGAGCCATCATGGCTTGGGAAGATTGTAATAAAATGCGATCTTTATTTAATTTATTAATCTCATTAGCCATATCGACATCACGTAAATCATTGGCCGCAAAAGGCATTGTACTAGGGGATAATGGTTACTTCTATCCGAATGAACCATTAACACGTGCACAGTTCGCTACACTATTGTATCGCATATTACAATTAACAGAGAATTAAACGAAAAGACGATGACGGGCATAATTTGTCATCGTCTTTTTTTAGAATAAATTCAGGAAATTGCAATAAATGTGATGAGATTTCGTAAGCTACTAATGCCTGATCTCCATACTTGATAAGAAAAAGGTTAAAGATGAGCGAAATTGCTCCAAGAAAATACTCATAATATTAATGGAAACACCGATTTTGAAAACATTGTTCAAAATGCTCTTAGCTTTGAACCATTTTATGATACTCGTAGTTCTGATCTGTCTACATTGACAATGATAATCATTATCGATAATGTGAAAATAGGCGAGTGTTCTTTTGCCACCTTTCCGCATTCCAGCGGTAGATTTTTGATGGATTCACTATTATTGAGATGAGGTATGCAATATGGAAATCGATGTTAATCAGTTAGCAGTGCATTTAGCACACACTCCTTTTCAAGTAGAGGGAGTATATCGATATTCTAGAGATTCAGGTGTGCCCTACGCCGACTTTACAGATTCCTTTCCTGGATTTGTATTTCCGCTTACAGGGAAGATACAATTTCAATTTAATGGTACTCCTTATATCTTTTCGCCAGGAAAAGTTGTGCATGGGGGTGCAAATATGAAACTAGATCAAGAAAATTTCAGTAATATCAATTGGGAATATATTCTTGTTCAATATAGGATATGCAATTCTGAACTAGAAGAGTCAAGCTTTTCCCATCAGCATTTTGAATTATCAACAGGACAATCTCCCCGTCTAATCGAATTAATTATGCGTCTTTGGCATGTGTATAATCAGCGTGGTGGCATTTCGATGTTTCAGACCGAAATGCTTTTTCGTGATGTATTGAATGAAGCCTTATTATGTGTTGCTAATAGGCAAAATAACTGTGAATCGCATGCTTTATTCGAACGGGTATCTAATTATATTCATGAATACTATTATCAAAGCCTTACAATAGCATCGCTTGTAGAACAAAATAACGTTAATCGAAATCGACTTTCTTATGTATTTAGAAGACATGCAGGTATGGGACCCGCAGAATACTTATTAAAATATCGTATAAACAAGGCACAAGAAATGCTATTCACAAGTGATGCGCCTGTACAAGAAATTGCGCAAACTGTTGGGATTGCTGACCCCTTTTATTTTAGTAGAGTGTTCAAGAAACAATTCGGTATTTCTCCTACTGAATATCGAGAGAAGTTCATCAATAATCCATGCTAATTTCAACAGGCATCCATTCAATTCTAAAATTACCTTTACTATACTAATGTCATACCAAAGAAAATACTATGGTGGAGGAATATTGAATGCTAAAGATTAAAGGTCTGCTAATCTCAATGCTATTATTAGCAGGCATACTAGCAGGTTGTAATGAAACACCTGCTGATAATAAAGAATCAACTACATCGGCAGTTAATGTAGATGCAACTGATTGGCCAAGAACATTTAAGGATGCCTTAGGTAAAGAAATTGTTATCGAAGAAAAGCCAAAAAAAGTGGTCTCGTTATGGTACTTTTATCCTGAAATATTAGTTGCATTAGGTGAGCCACCTGCTGCTACTACTGATAAAGAGTATCTATCTTCGTTATCTTATTTAAATGGAAAAATGGATTCAGCAGAAGAATTAGGTGATAAATTGTCTCCTAGTATTGAAAAAGTTCTATCTACTGAGCCTGATATTATTTTAGCAACAGAGCATCAGGAAAAATTGTATGATTCACTTGAAAAAGTTGCACCGATCATTACATTAAATTCCAAGGACATCTATGAAAATTGGCAATATGGACTTCGAACTGTAGCCGAGATTATTGGGAAGGAAGACGAAGCAGAAAATGTAATTGAAAAAATGATGAAAGAAATTACAAATGGGCGTAAAGCATTAAAGTCCATTCAAGGGGAGTCAGTAGCACTTATTTTGTCTTGGGATGGAAAAACTTTTAATGTTCTAGGTGAAGAAAATCCAGTTTATACACTTGCGTTTGATAAAGAAAAGGGGCTGGGGCTTACACCAGATGATACATTTAAAGGCACTAATAATGAATTTACTTCGTTTGAAGGAATTTCAACTGTTCAAGCAGATCATATTTTCCTTATAGGTGACATTACGAAGAAGGAAAAATTAATGAATGGCTTAAAACAAAGTAATGTATGGAATAATCTAAATGCTGTAAAGAAAGGTAATATCCATTTAATGGACACATCTGCGATTACTGGTGGTCCATTAGCTATCGAATACGCTTTGCAAAATATAACGAATGTCTTAAATAAGTAAGAGGAAAAAATCACCGAAAACAAATGGCATCATAAAGATCAAAAAATAAGGAGAGATGAGTATGCATTATCAAGCTATTAATCTGAATGAGGAGCTATCTCAAATCAACGAGCTCTGGTCACCGAAAGTCGTTGGTGAAATAAATGATTTTCTATTTAAGTTGATTAAGATAGATGGGGATTTTATCTGGCACAATCATGAAGGCGCAGATAAGGTATTCATTGTAATCGAAGGAGAAATGTTCATTGATTTTCGTGATGGTCAGGTGAAAATCTCCAAGGGAGAGATGTTTATTGTTCCGGGAGGGGTCGATCAAAAGCCTTTCGCCAAAAAGGAATGCCATATCATGTTGGTTGAGCCTAAAGGCGTAGTAAACAATAACAGTACTGAGTCCGAATAAAGCCGATGCTTGTCGTTAATATTTGCTACTAGTATGAAGTCAATTTATATGAAAAAAATTCATGTGAATCTAGTTAATTATATCAATTATATTAAAAGTCGCCTTTCAATACTAAATAGGGGCGACTTTTTCGTTACCTCTGTTTATGTTTAAGTGTTTGATATCTAAATCTACTAAATTAAAACGAAAAATTTTTATAGTATTTTTACTTAAAAATCAAGAAATAGCTTTCTGTATTTGGTTGCATTTACTAATTTTATGATACTATAAAAATACATAATATTTCAAAAATGTAGAGTGTAATTTTATGAAATTCTTAGATTATCAATAGATAGGCGTAAGGAGAGGTTTAAATGAATCAATTTCTTCAAATGGGAGCAAATACAGTTTTAAGTTCTCCAAAAGGTACTGTTACAGTTAGCTACGAAATGTCTAATTCGATCGATATTTCCTTAACAGCTTTCCTTTTAACTGACTCAGGCAAGGTACAAGGAGATAGCGGAATTATTTTTTATAATCAGCCAAAGAGTTCTTCTGGTGTAGCTACGCTTATACCATCTGAGAATGTAGGCAATACAAAAGTACATAAAATTAATTTTGACATGAGTAAAGTTCCTGAAAGTATTACTAAAATAGCTATAACTCTTACAGAGGATAATAGTACAGGATTTTCAAATGTGAAAAATTTGAAGGCAGAGATATGTTCCGATAATACTATTATTCAGTTAACCCCATTTAGTTTCGCAAATGAAAATGGAATTGTAGTATTAGAATTATATCTAAGGAATGGTCAGACAAAAGCAAGATCAATCTGGCGTGGATTTGATTCTGGGCTTAAAGGGTTATGTGATAATTACGGTGTTGAGGTTGAACCTGATGAGCAAAACAAGCCTTCTGATACTAAAACTATAAAAAAACATACACCGCAAGAACCTGATAAACCCCTAACTGTTCCTGAGAATAAGAAAAAACAAAACATATTGTCATCGATAAACCTTGAAAAGGTAAAGGGTAAGATAAGTCTGAATAAAGGTCAAAGGCCAGTTATCATTGATAAAACACCAGAAATTACAGCTACAGTATCTTGGAAGACGGGTACAGATTATGATATATATGCTTTAGTCTATACAAAGGATGGTAAGCAGATAGATGTAGCTATGTTTGGGGCGAAAGGAACACCTCCACTGAGGAATTTTGGCAATGGAGCTGTCGAACATATGGGGGATGTTGGGAGAGATAGTCGATCCACCAAGACAGAAGTAATCAAATTAAGGTTAAATAATAATATTCTTGCAGTTGTTCCTGTGGTTTACTCTGCTCAGTCAAATGGCACAGGCTCATTCTACAGATACAAGGTTTCCATAAGTATAGACAATCATAATGGAACCTCCGTTACAATATTCGCCAAGAATGCAAATAATAATGATAGAATTTATTCCTGTGTTCCCGGAATACTTCATAATACGCAAGATGGAGTTATTATCAGCCCATTAGAGCTTTATAGTACACCAAATTCAGAGCGTAGACCGAAACTTAGGATGGGGTCTTCAAATATGGTAGAAGTTATAATGGATAAAGGACCAATAAATGATTATAAGTAGGCTAGAACTATATAAAATTTGAAAATATACATAGATTTAGGGATGGGATAATAACAGTATAAAGGGGTTTTGATATGGCTAACATTGTTTCTCTACAAAAAGGTGGTAATACGATTCTTTCAGAGAGTGGTAGTATCACCGTGGAAGTGCGATGGGACTCTGCGTCTGTATTAGATGTTAGTTCTTTTTTAGTAGCTGCTAATGGTAAAGTTCCATCAGATGATTATATGATATTTTATAACCAAGAAACAGATCCAGAACGAAGTGTTTGGTTGAAAGAAAATGACATGAATAAAGTGGTTTTTACTATTCAGTTAGAGAAGCTTTCACCCACTATACAGCATTGTTTTTTTACAGCAACATTAGAAGGAAATTCAGCATTTGATACAGTTCAAGGGCTAAGTATCACTGTAAAGGGAACGCACGGAGAAGTTTGTTATCAAATCGATGATGCTACTGAAGAAAGGGCATTGGTTCTTGCAGAAGTATATCGACACCAAACAAAATTTAAATTCCGAGCGATTGGTAGAGGATTTAATGGTGGGTTAAAGCCTTTAGCTGAATCGTATGGAGTGGAGATTGAAGAGCCTGAAGTGCATGAAGCTCCATCTGTTCCTCACAGTGAACCTGTTCAAGAAGTTAATTTAACAAAAATTGATTTACTGAAAAGAAAAGTTTCAATTTCGTTGGAAAAGAAGAAAATTGCATATGAGAAATCACGTGTAGCAGTTGTTTTTGATGCATCAGGCTCTATGACACAGCTATATCGAAATGGTACCATTCAACGTGCTTTTGAGCGTGTGCTGGCCGTCGCTGCCTGTATGGACGACAATGGTGAATTAGATGTTTGGTTCTTTGGGTCTAAATTTATGAAAGCGAAAAGTGTAACAGAGAGAGATTTTGAGGATTATATTAAACAAACATATCCTGGACCCAAAATATTAGGTGGTCTAGGTATGGATAATAATGAGCCTCCTGTTATGAAGGATATTATCCATCATTATGTAAAAAATGAACCAAGAAAAGATATGCCATCATATATAATATTTTTCAGCGATGGTGGAATATATAAAGATAAAGAGATTTCAAAAATATTAGTGGATGCTTCTAAACAAAATCTATTCTGGCAATTTGTTGGGCTAGGAAATGCGAATTATGGAGTTCTTCGAAAGTTGGATAATTTGCCGGGACGAAAAGTTGATAATGCTAATTTTTTTGCCTTAGATGATTTAGATAAAATATCAGATGAAGAGCTATATAATCGTCTTCTAAATGAGTTCCCAATTTGGCTGAAGGAAGCAAGGAAAAAGGGAATTTTACATTGAAGAGATGGAAATTAGGTAGTTAGCAAGGATAAACTATATTTTGACCAAAACGACTCTACTTCCATTCCATTTATTATTTGTGGAATGATATTGTTCATTCCAATTAACAGAAAACAAAATGAAGAGACGACGACATATACCTTGTCATCGTCTCTCTTACATTTATTACGTAAACCAGGGGGATTTTAGGGATAAAGGAAATATTGACATTTTTATTTTAGACAACTAAGCTTATTGAAAAATAAATATATTTGGGTTGGGAACATTTTATTGGCTAGACAAAAATGGTTGACTAGGAGGGCGCCAATGGGACTTATTAAATTAAATTGTCCAAATTGTAATGGGAAAATCGAATATAAAGAGAGGCAGTCATTTAGATGTCCTTTTTGTGAAACTGAATTAATGTTGAAGGAGAATAATGTCTATTATGTTGATCAGACGATCAATAATTATTATGGAACAACTCCTCCTAAAACAAAAACACATCCAAATACGAATCTAAAGGCGCTTTTAATTGTGCCAATCGTAATTATTTGTGCATTCTTTGGGTATTTTCTTTTGAGCAATAATCAAACTGAATATGGTAACCATGAAAAAATACCTGTTCGAACTATGCCGGAAAGCGAAGCTCTTTTGTTCTTTTTAAAAGATATTTTTAATAAAGGTGAAGCGATGCCGACTAAAGAAGAAATAGCAAGCATCCGCTATTTAACTACCTACTATACTGATAATCAGTGGCATTTTGATTACAGCTTTGATGACCCTTTTACGAATAAGCAGGCTGAAATTTCAAACTATATTGTTATGGATAAGATATTAAATACTCAAAAAATCGAACAAAAGGACTTTGAAGCCTTTACTAGACTGACTGTATTGAAGTTCATGAATGAATATGAAATATCTCAGAGTGAAAAAGTAAGCTTTCGACATCTGAAAAACTTAAAAAGCTATACAGGTAGCTTTAATGAATCTTTTAGTAGAATTGCCGAATATTTTAGTGATAAGTCTAACGTTGTAGAGCTCTCTGTTCAAATTCGAAGTAATGATGAACTTGCATTATTATTAGAGTTTCCCAATCTTCGATCACTTGAGATTTCTTATTTGACCGAGACGGTTACAGACTTCCATCTGCTGAATCAACTGTCATTAAAATCATTGTCTTTAAGTTATACCAATGATTTAAAGTGGTTGTCTTCATTAACAGATTTAGAATCGTTAGCAATAGATATGAGTGAGGCGACAGATTTTAGCGCGTTTTACTCATTGAATCAACTACAAGAATTGAAGCTTACATCGGTAAAAAATTTAAAAACGCTTGATTTTATACAAAACATGCCCAACCTGCAATCGCTTGATCTTGAAAATATGGATATTACGAATTTAGAGCGCCTTCGAGATAAGTCGTCATTAACTAAGCTGCGTTTAACTTCTCTTTATAAATTAGATTTACTTGATATTGTGAATAGCCTGACTTCATTGACCGATTTATCAATAATTGGTTATAGTGGCGAAATATCATCAATTGTAGCACCTCATTTAAAAAAAGCGGAATTAACAAGTTCTTTCATTTCTAAATTAGAGGCACCTGCTTTAAAAAACTTGACTGTATATATTAGAGGGTCGGAGTCGTATTTTAATGGAGCACAGTTACTAAAATATCCACAGCTAGAACAGCTTACCGCGATGGAGTATAGCGATTTTACAGGTATTAGTGCCTTAAATCGTCTACCAAATCTACAAACATTAAATTTTAATGAGACATCTTTTTACGATGAAACGAGTGAGTTATTTAATTTACAGCATGTAAAAACGATAAATTGTTATGAGTGTAAGTTTCGATTTAATAGTAAAAACCCTTTTAACAACAACATACTGGAACATTTAACATTGAATGATAGTTCCTTCCAAATAGGTAATGGTGAATGGTTGCACGAAGTTGATAAGGTCATGCCTTACTTTGCTGGCATTTCTGCTCTACGTTCATTTACAATGCAGGATAGCTCACTACAATCATTAAGTTTTATGGAGAATTGGCAACAAATTGAGATGCTTCATTTGGAAAATAACGCAATTACAAATGTAGAATCTTTAGTCAATTTGCCCAATTTGAAAAAGCTATATATTTTAGGAAATCAAGTGCAAAACAAGTCTGTTCTTGACAAAAGAATAATAATTTATTGAGGTAACGTGCTTTTTTAAGACGTGATCTATTGTGGAACCTAATGGCTGTTAAAGCGATTTGTCAGATGAGCTTATGAAAAGAACTTAATCTATGGGATAACCCCTTCAGGCTGTTAATTGATTTGCATAAGGAAGTTTTAGGGGAAAAGTAAGTTTCGAAAAAGAGCCATTCCTAATAAAAGGAGTGGCTTTAGGTAAGCAAAAGGGAGTACATATCGTACCCCTTTTTTACAGGCATAGTTGATTACATAATTTTGATAAAATTCAACTTTTCTACCGATTTAGTAGGTGCGAATTTGATGAATTCATTTCCTGCTACTGATTCTTTAGTGACTGATTTTAGTTACTTTACTCCGGTGGATTATTGAGTGTATCCTTTAGTTGCCCCCCTTTGACTGCATCGTTGTAACGACCTATAAATGCCACGATGTGTGCTCTTGCAAGTTTTGTGTCTGCTCCAAAGTTTTCTAGTGTTTGCCCCCTAGATGGATTGCCTCCTGTTGTAAGACCATTTGCATACATGAAATCTACTGCTTGCTGATGTGTTACTGATTTTCCATAATGCATTGAAACCAATGCTTGAGCCATTTGACCACGTGTCACTTGCTGTTTAGCAAAGTTGGCATTGGATGTAGAACCTTTTGTCATGATACCGTGGATGTTAGCTAAATGATACTCTACATACGCGAAGTTTGTAGCTGTCTTGTCCTTCATTGCGATTTTGGCAGATTCAAATTGAGTTCCATCACGGTAACGTAGCATAACATTCAGCATTTGGTATTCCGTTAGGTTTCCATATGGATCAATCCAATTTCCTACCCCTTTTGATGGCTGTGAAGGATGCTTTTGATTCTGATACCCCGTAATAAGACCTTGGTCAATTGCCCACTTCATATCCTTTGCCCAATACGTATTTGAATCATAGTCTTTGTACTTTTCTACAGATAATTTCTGTGTTTGTTGGACTACTGTTTGCTTGGGTTCCTGATTTTCTTTTAATGCTTTTAACTCTGGATCAGAGTAGTTCCTTGGCGAATTGTCACCTGTCACCCAATTTGGACTTGAAAAGATTTCATATCCTCTTTCTAAAACACCCTCAGTAATATAAATTACTCCATTATCTTCAGGCTCTGTTGTTCCCGCAATGCTTAAAGGTTTATTTGAAGCAGCCTTTGCTTCTTTTTCATCAATTTGTAAAAATAAACTTACTACTATTGAGCTCAGCATTATACCTTTTAGACTAAAGTTAATATATCTATTATAAGACATTATTATCCCTCCGATAATTTCATTTTATAAAGTTTGAAGGATAAAGTAAATGTATATTTAAAGTGTTATAGGGTAGGAAATCCTCTATCTATATAGGTGTAAAGTTGTGTATTCTTGTGTTTTAAAATTATGGGGATGTGACTTTTGAATAAACGGAAAATACTGAAATGTCATAATTAGATAAAATTATTAAAGAATTGTTATTAACAAGAAAGATATTATGATCTAATTATAGAAATTTTGGGATAAACCGCTTATTTTTAGATAATAGTTATAAAGACTTAATGAAGAAATTAGATAGTGGAGATTTGACTGGCACCGCTAATGGGTACATTTATGCCAATATGACAATGGCACATAAAATGATGTTAGTCTAAATTATGGACACAGTGAATTGGGAGTTTATAAAGTATAATAATCTTAACAATTTACTAGGAGTGTCTAAGATGACAAAACGA
>NZ_JBNNMG010000021.1:0-67562 GCF_050272555.1 Lysinibacillus sp. NPDC047702
CAAAAGCGGAACAAAGTATAATTGGCAAATAAGTTAATATATAGGCAAGAGGTTTATTGCCCAAACCTCTTAACAGTTTAGTAGTTTAGTAGAGGTCATTTGCCATGGCCTCTCCTTATTTCAAATTTATCGTTTTATCACACATGTACCTGTCCGGGGTAAATTGTGTTATTTTTAATTCCATTCATTCATAATGATTTGTTCTATTGCTTGGATAGTTGGTTCATAAATCCAAATTCGTTTGCTATGTGGTCCTCGTTGGCGTTGATATTGCCTAACTCTAGGATCGTTTAAAATGTTTTTTTCTAAGAAATCCCGTTCAAATGGAACAATTTCTTTTAACTGTTCCAAATCAATAAACAGTACCTTTGGTCGAGTTACTTCACGTACATATTTATCGAAAATCTCTTCCATCTTCTCTTTTGGAAAGCCAGCATTTTCGAAAAGTTTTTGAATTAAGAAATTATCATTTTGTGTTTTTATAAGTGAACACCATCCTTAAGTTGTTCGCTTAACAACTTTTAATTTATACCGCCATCTACTAACTTTAGATGTTGTTGCCCATTACATACGGTGATGTCCATTCGTAATGAAGTAGATGGCTGCCACATAGAAATAAATTTGATACCTTCTGCAAAACGTGATCTTGGCAAATCACCATAACGAGGGATTTGAAAATGATCTTTGAAATCACGCCAAAAGGCTGAAAATACTTGTTTACTTAGCTGTTTGTAAGCATTGGCATCTTTACCACCAAGAGCTTCCAAAACTGCTTCATTACCACGTTTACGAATTTGAGCTTCTTGGCTACCATCTATACGCATGGTATTAACCAAGTTTTGAACAGTTTCTTTCACTTCACTAACTTCCACTTTTAGAGTTTCTACTTCTTCGGAAGTTTCTAGTGATAGTCTCATAGAAGCTTTGAGCTGTTCTTTTTCTGTTAGAGGCTTTGCATGCTGCTCTTGGATAAATACTCGCATTCTCTTAAACTCCTCTATGAATTTAACTTTCATTTTCATAGCTTCGGGAGTTGTATACGACATAGCTACAATTGCAAACCCATCTTCCGTTAAATTGTATTTGGGGTACCATTGTTTATTTTGTGAGTGTTGGTAATGGGTCTGCCCAAAGTTGGACACCCCCCATTCAGGCTCTCCAGCTTCTTTTAACTTTTCAATTTGTATCTCAATGTCACGTAGAACATGCTTATGTTCTTTCCCAAACATTTCAGAGATTGTTAAGCTATCTGTTACTGCCTGGTTGTTATTGATGAAAACTAATTGTGTCATAATTGAACCTCCTATTTTCCGAAGTATTTCCAATCTGCTAAACTATTGGTAGATTGGAGGTGATACATATGGCTGTAAAGAAAAGTTATATTCCTGTAACACAGGAACAATTAGTTCATGATTTAACAATTACTTGGTTAAGTCGTGATAAAAAAGAATACAATGCAACTGAATTCGTGAATGAGTACCTTCGATTAACACAAACTTTCACAGAGACAGTTGACCAATTAACTCAGTATGACTTCAATCCAATGGCTCCTAAAGAGCTAGATTAAAACGCTGTGTTTAGCAAGATTAATAGCGTAGGACCTATTAATCTTGCTTTTGTACAAAATGTTGAGCAGACATGTTATTCAATTCATTAGAGTATTGCTTTTGACGACGAACTTTTTGATCATGTATTAGTTCATTCATGGCAAGCAGCACATGTTGTACTTCATAGATACTCAATTCACCATAATCAGCATCTATCAATTGTTCTGCTTCTATTAAAGGAATAACCTTTGTTAGCAGGTTTTCTAGTTTTTGCGACTGTTCATCAGTAAATGGTGACTGATACAGTTCCCTAAGTGTTTTAGGTTCCACATTTTCACCTCCTTTATGCAAGACACCCTTTCTGTAAACTATGTTCAACATCATGGATAAAAAAAATTTCTCTTGGGTCTTTATTGAAAAAATGACCTATTTTAATAACCATTTCTGCTGTTGTACTACCGCCTTTTTCAATAGAAATTATAGTATGTCTCGAAACACCAAGCGCTACTGCAAGTTCTTCTTGAGTCAAATCAAAATCTTCACTGAGGCGTAGATACTTAACAATATTACGCATTCTAATTTCACCTCACTTTTTGTTGCACATTGTTTACATACACATCGTAATATACATGCAACAATATGTCAACTATGTACAACAAATTATTCTTATGTTTTTACTTAATGTTTTGTTGTATATGTCTTACAATATGGTAAACAAAGTTTACAGACAGGAGGGGAGCATTATGAGTGAATTAGGAGATCTATTAAGAGAACTACGAGGTAAACGCTCGTTAAGAGAAATAGCTGATTTAACAGAATTAAGCCACACTTACATTTCAGATGTTGAAAAAGGCTATAGACGAGGTACTAAAAAGCCATTAAACCCTTCGCCTGAGACATTGAAAAGATTAGCAAAGGCTTATGATTACCCGTATGAAGAACTTATGAAAGCTGCTGGTTACGTTGAGAATACTGGGTATCTTAATAAAAATCAAGAATCATACCATAAAGTTGAAGTAAACGGTAAAATTATTTCTTTATCGCAAGAGGAGTATGAAGTTTTAGAAGCTATAAAAAAATATCCTGTTGCTATGGATAATCTAAAAAGTAATCCTGAGAAAAAAGTAAAACAAATGATTACTTCATGGCGAAAAGTAGAAGAAGCTATGAAGGAAATTGATGATGATGACGATGGTGATTATTTGGAGTGATTAAATGGCATTGGTTTTAGGCGATTTTTTACAAAAAAAGAGAATTGATTCATATGAGAGAATAAGTAAAGATATTTTGAAAAATATTAATTATAACCACCCTCATAAAATCGATATATATGAGCTATGTGATCTTTATGGTATGAAAGTTCTGTTGAGTTTGATACCAGATGATACTAGTTATGCTGTTTCACACAAAAAAGGTAGAAGAGGCGTTATAAATTTAACTGTTTGTGAAAATGAAAAAGAAGAACGTGAAACATTGGCCCACGAATTTTCACATTTATATTTACACCAAATGAATCAACTAACTCAGATACCGATAATGGTAGATAAAATGGAAATTCAAGCTTTTAAATTAGCTTCAAATATTTTGATGCCTTCGTCAGACATATTAAACTTTGAAGTTTACCCTGATATTAATACTGCGTACTTATTAGCTGAAGATATTGCACAATATTTCAACGTCACGCCAGAATTTGCTTATAGAAGACTACTATATTTTAACGAAAATCATAAATTCAATATAAATGAAAAATTAGAACTGCCTAACCTATCAATTCTTTCTGATTCAGAAGTTAGAGAATACTGTTCTTATGACATATTAACTAAAACAAATAATAGATATGATAAAGGTTCCTATTATATATCTACTGACCCAGCAATAGATATGAATAAAAATAAAATTATTGTTATTTTTAATGAGAGTAACAATTTAGAATTAAAATGATATTATTTTGAAACAGGTATTGGTTTATATGATTAGCTCCTTGCACATCAAAAGTGTAAGAAGCTATTTTAATACCCAAAAAAAGAACATACATTCTACATTTGAAAGGAGTGATGATGAATTAGCCTAAAATTATCGTTTTCTCTTAGATACCTGTCCGGGGATTACTGAGGTGGAATGAAATGGCTAGACAACAATATAACAAGACAAAAAAGGAACATATTTATTGGTATAAGGATGGTAAAAAGAAGAAGTTTGCTTTCCGCTATCGATATTACGACACTTCTGGTGCTCGCAAAGAGAAAAGTAGAAGTGGATTTGAAACTGAAAAAGCTGCAGAACTTGCATTAACACAATTGAAGGCAGACATTTTATCTGGAAATCTTGCAAAAGTTGAAAATCAGGGTTTAACAATAGAAGAATGGCTAAACATGTGGTATCTAGCAAATCATCCAAAATGGAAAGTAAGTACACAACATTTGTATAAATACTATATTGAGCATCATATCCTACCTTCATTACGACATTTGAAGCTAAACAATCTAACGAAAACATCCTATCAAGACTATATTAATAATCTACTAAAAGATTTTTCACAGTCTACAGTATACGGTGTCCATGCTGTATTAAATCATGCTATTAATGCCGCAGTAGATGATGAAATACTGACTCGTAATAAAATTTCCAAAGTTATTATTCCTAAGGATATTCATAAACCTTTTGAAGAGAAACATTTAGATTTGCATGAAATTGAAGAATTGCTAACCTACATCAAAAGGAATGAAGGATTTACTCATTTTGTATTAATTTTAACTCTTGTTTCTACTGGAATCAGAAAAGGTGAAGCGTCTGGTTTAAAGTGGAACGATATTGATTTTGAAAGTAATATCATTACTATTCAAAGGACTAGAGATCACTTAGGAACTCGTTCGACAAAAAGCTGGAATAGCATGAGAAAAATTGATGTAGGTAATCACCTAATATCTTATTTAGAAAAGTATAAAATCTGGTCTAAGAAAAAATTTCTTGAACATGGAAAAGTATTAACTGAGGATGATTATATTTTTATTAACGAAAATCTATTAGAGCCTATTTCCAGACAATTCCCTAACTACATTTTAGAACGTGCTTTTGAGGCAGGAGTTATCAAAAAAATCACACCCCACATGTTAAGGCACTCTTGCGCTTCCATTTTAATTTCTCAAGGCATTCCTATAACTACTGTTGCAAAAATGTTGGGGGATTCTGTAGAAATGATTTTAAAGGTTTATGCTCATTCTTTACGAGAAAAAGAGAAGGAAGTTGTAAAAGTAATGGACACATTACTGAAGTTTGGATGATTTAGTAGATTTTGGGGTACAAATTGGGGTACACATTAAATGGGTACCCTTCTCCCCCTTATATATCAATACAATCCCACTTATTACAACTTATCTTTTTCTTAAGAATTTACATTATTTAGTTGTATCTATAATAGGCTAACTGCGATTAAATCTGTTTTTATACTCTCTATGTGAACAGTAAACAAGATTAGCTTTTTATTTCACCGTATTCTTATGTTGGGTACGTAACATTTTTTAATACACTTAGGGATAATTTTAGTTTAAATAAACAATTAAAAGAGGCTGGGACAAAAAAAAAAATGTTAGACCAAGATACAATCGGTCTAACATTTTTTTGATTTAGGAAGGCATATTTAACTTCGTGAAGTGAAAAAGCTAATATCCATTTTTGTTGTTTTTCAATATAATCGAGTTTTGTCCCAGCCTCTTTGTATATTATTTATTAACTTCCAGATATTTCATATAGCGAACCGACCGAATACCATTAATGTATTGAATAAATGTCATTCTACTCCACATTACCTTTGGAGAGCGTCAAACCTCTATTAGAATCAATTAAAGAAAAAAGAGTGTAAGCAAACTAAGTATTTTTGAATCTGTCCCCGGTCTGAAACAAGAATGTTTATTTAATAGCATTTTGTTTTTTTTAAATACCTAAATCATTATCATAAAGGTGATTTAAAAATGGTAACCAATGAAAGTCAGAGATTCTAAAATCATTATAACCTAATCTTTGGTATTCCCACTTATATTGATCTCTTTGTCGTGCATCCTGAATATATTTTCTGTATATCGGTGATGTATGGTCTTCCCACGGGTTGTATATAACACTAGAATAGTCCTTTGGTACGTCACCAGGCCAAGTGTTTTTCATGTAAATAGGTTCATAATTAGACCAATGTAAATAAAGAATGTTATTATAATCGAGTTTTAAATTGGGATATCCATAATAAGATTCATCGTTTCGGCCCAATATTTTTTTATCAGGAAACTTATCAATGATGTCTCTAGCCAGTCTTTCTATAAAATCTTTTAATTGTTTTTTAGAAAGTTCGACATCTTCTTCTGCAGCTGTATCGTTCTTATTTAAATATAAATGTTGATTCATATCTCCTATAAAGCTTGAAAATCTCGTACCCAATTCTATTCTGTAATCATACACATCAAAAAGACTATCATTTTCATAAACATGAATATCAAAATTAACTTTTTGTAGTTTTGTTTGTAGTACAGAATAATTTTCTCTGAGATAAACTTGTAATTCAGCTCTGTTAGTAACTTTTTTAGGTTTAAAATACACTTCAATTTGTTCTTTTGATTTTTTACCATTTAAAGTTGAAGATACATAAATAAAATTTTTTCCTTCTTTAGTAAATTTAATTTCATATGTATTATCTTTATCCTCTACAATTTCATCATTTAAGGTAACTGTAACAGTCGCTTTTTCAACTGTTGATACATTTAAATTATGAGTACTTTCAGTTGTTGTTTGACCATTTACCAAACCGGTAATTTTCAATTCGGGAGGCTTGCCCCACAATTTTTTTGCATGTGCTGTTTCATTAACAGTAGTTATAAAGAGCAATGTAAGAAAAATAACACTTGCAATCAATAACGATGAACACCTCTTCATTACTTAAATCACTCCATTTACTTTAGATTAAGTTAAATAATACTATGATAATACCATTATATTTATTTAGTGGGAATATTTTTTTGTAATGTATAAAGCACACCTTTAAAACTCTTATTAACATTGTAACGACTTGATAGTGAAATCATGTATACCAAATTTTGTGCAATAGCCCATGTTGTCCAATCTTTACCCTAAAAGTTATTTACACACTAAAGAACAAACGCTCTTCTTTTATGAAATGTTCGACAAAAATAACACACTCTTATGAGCAAAGTTAGGCTGAATATTGATTTTAAGTTTTCCTACATAAAATAGGCATACAAATGCTACTAGTAGAATAGAAACCTATATAGAGGTCATTTTTATCGAAAATTAAAGTGGGGTGTGAAAGGATGCTGAAACTAAATGATGCAAAGGAAATGGTACTCGAAATTGTACAACATGACCCATTATTTGTTGTCTTACAACAAGATACGCATTTAGAAGAAACGCTTTATAATGATGCTTATTTAGCACATATTAAGGAATCAAATTATTATTCTATTTCAGAAGTAGCTGGTTGGTTTAATATTACTGATGCGATGCTTCGTTACTATATTAAGCCATTTGAACAGTATATTTTTAATGATGCTACAAACAGCCCAAACACCAATATTCGTTTAAATCTTTCTGCCATTTTAAGACTTCGGATGATTTTATTATTAAAGGACAAGCACCGTGTTAAAGGTCTGAAGAATTTATTAGGGATTGATGATCATGGTCAACTTCCTAATCATCAAATAACTGCAACAACGATGATTAATGATGATTTAGCCAATAAAGTCGATGTTCTCGGAAATGTCCTACAGCAGATAATCCAAACGGGACTCTTTACTATCTTGCCAAATGAAGAGCAAGGTGCCCTGCAAGTAGCCATTAATCAAGATTTTCTTACACAAAAAATTCAATTACTATCCACTGAGTCAAGTTCATTTGAAGAAATACAAAAAGAAACAGCTGAACTGAAACAAGAAAACGAAAATTTACAGAAACAAATTCAAGAGCTGCAGGGAGGAAACGTGAAGACCATCGTCCAAAAAATACGTGAGCGTCATATTGAAAATGAAATTGTATCCATATTGCGCACAGAGGCCTTACAGCAATTTTCTCAGGAAAGAAAAATAGGCTTTTTCGTGAAAATGTTTCGTTCCTCACAAATTGAGATGGAAAAAGAGCAATTCGCCTTGAGCTATATTTCAAAGAATTTAGAAGAACGCTTAGAAGCAACCTTGAATAATTATTATGACAAATAGTGCAATTTATTTATTTGACGTTTGCAAAAGAAAGTATCAGTCTCCCAGGGTAATGTCGCGAAGGTCTTGTTCATATGGATGTGATGATTCTAGCCTTCGTCCCCCCACCCTGTGGAGTTCCTCTAAACTTACTCTTCATTCCCTAACGATCCTTTTACTGTTCATTTCTCTATTCGTATCACTAGGAAAATTATCTATCAACCATATTGACCACTTTGGTCAACGCATATATAATCGATTTAAAATACACCAAAGGGAGAAAAAAATTGTATCAAGCATTTCAAAATTTAGAAGAAAAAAAACGTAATAAAATTATAAATGCTGCACTGCGAGAATTTTCAATTCATAACTACGAAACAGCCTCTACTAATAAAATAGTGAAGGATGCAAAAATCTCAAAAGGAATTTTATTTCACTATTTTGGTAGTAAAAAAAATTTATATCTTTACTTATATGACTATGTAACAACAATTTTCACTGAAGCAATCAATAGTAGCGTAGATTTGGAAGAACCCGATATATTTAAACGTTATGAACAAATTATGATGATGAAATTGGCATTAATTCAGCAATACCATACACTTTTTGATTTCTTAAAAAAGACATATGCTGAAACAAGCTTAGAAGTAAGAAATGAACTCGATCAATATAATAGTAAGCTACAAGATTCTTCCTATACTCGTGTGTTCGCTGGAATTAATTTTGATTTATTTCATGAAAATATAGATAGTACTAAGGCGTTAGATACCATTAGATTAGTTACAGATGGAATCAGTGATCGATATGAAAAACAATTAAAAAGCAACGTTGATAATCCTGAAGCCTTTCATCAACTACTAAAGCAATGCATGGAAGAGGCAACCCATTATTTTGAATTTTTAAAACAATTATTATACCGAAACACAAAGGGGTGAATAGCATGACAATTATTGAGATTAATCAATTAACAAAAAGGTTTGGGAATTTTTATAGCATTCAAAATGTGAACTTACAGATTGAAAAAGGTGAAGTATTTGGATTTTTGGGTCCAAATGGTGCAGGTAAATCGACAACAATCAGACATTTAATGGGCTTTTTACAGCCAACTGAAGGCATTTGTACAATCAAGGGATTAGATTGCCGAAAAGCTACAGCTGAAATACAAAAATTTGTAGGGTATTTACCGGGTGAGATAGCCTTTATTGATAAAATGACAGGACAGCAGTTTATTCAATTTATTGCCAAAATGCGAGGATTACATGATCTAACAAGAGCCCATGAGCTTATGCAATACTTTGAATTAAACGCTACAGGGCTAATAAAGAAAATGTCGAAGGGTATGAAGCAAAAAGTTGGTTTAGTTTGTGCGTTTATGCATAGTCCTGAAATAGTCATTTTAGATGAGCCGACAAGTGGATTAGACCCGCTTATGCAAACAAAATTTATTGAATTGATTATCGGAGAAAAGGAAAAAGGAACGACTATCTTCATGTCCTCTCATATGATTGAGGAAATTGAGAAGACCTGTGACCGAGTAGCCATTATTAATGCTGGTAAGATTGTTGCCATAGAAGCCATTGCTGATCTAAAAAAACGCAAATCTAAGAAATTTTTAATTGAATTTCAAAGTGAGCAGGAGCTTTCTCGCTTCCTAGAGGAACCATTTATGACTGAGCAAATCAGCCCTACACAGGCGATTATCAAGGTTCAGGGGAATGTCCAAGTATTGCTTTCAACGTTAGCACACTATCAAATGATGGATCTCGATGTTATTTCACAATCACTCGAAGATATTTTTATGCATTACTACGATGTAGGGGGACAAAAATCATGAATTTTCCTTTGCTAAAACATGAGATGCTAGCCACGGTTAAATTATTTTGTATTATACTCGCAGTATTAATGCTCTATATTATCAGTATTGTTTATATGTATAATCCCGAGATGAGCAACACATTAAAGCAGCTTACAGCAACTATGCCAGAAATGATGGCCGCATTTGGGATGGGTTCTATCGGTGATACGTTAATTGAATTTTTATCCACCTATCTCTACGGATTTTTATTACTAATTCTCCCATTAGTGTTTATTATTATGTTAGCAAATAAACTTATAATGGGCTATATAGATAATGGATCAATGGCCTATCTCATTGCAACACCAAATAGACGATTGAAAATTGTATTTACACAGGCATCTTTTTTAATTGCTAGCATCTTTATACTGCTCGCTGTGACAACTTTAGTAGCCATTATCTTTTCAGAATTTCTATTTCCTAATGAATTAGATATCCCTGCTTTTCTTACATTAAATCTAGGTCTATATTTCTTACACTTTGCCATTAGTGGCTACTGTTTTCTTGTTTCCTGTAGCAGTAAGGATTTAAAAACCTCCTATGCATATAGTACAGGCTTACCAATTGCTTTTTATTTAATAGAGGCGCTAAGCAATATGGGAGGCTCATTAGAAAAACTTCAGTACTTTACAATCTATTCATTATTTGCTCCAGAAAAATTAATGGCTCAGGATAGCTCGACTATTTGGATGCTTGGAACATTATTTATTATTGGGCTACTGTGTTACACGTTCGCTGTTCGCATTTTTGTGAAACGTGATTTGTACTTATAAAGTGCATGCCAATCTATATCATAGATGAAAGCTTGGTTTGAGATTTAAACCAAGCTTTCGTTCATAAATACTACATGGTTGGGGGTAAATAAATATTTAGAAATGTTAGCACGGTTAAATTACCAATATCTACAATGAAATGTGAAAAAATAACCCACCTTAAGCTCTTTGTTTTAAAATATGTAATAGCCCAAACAATACCTGCTATACTTAGATAAATATATAAATGGTAGGATTTACTAGCAATCGAAAATACACCCCACATAAATGGATGGCTTAACACAAAAAATAAAGTGGAATATATTATGCTAAACCATTTTGACCAATCATCTTTCAACCCATCTAGTAAAACTCCGCGCCAATAAAGTTCCTCAAACCAAGGATTAATGCAAGCAAATACTAACCATAGTATTATTAGTAAAGTCGAATCAAATAATTGGTAGTTCATTAGTAGAATGCTTAACGGGAACATCCCCAATAATAAAGAAATAGTAATCCATAATTTTGATTTATTTGACTTCATCAGCCAACTTTTAATAGACCTATCTCCTTTAAATAGGACAATACAGATACCCATCAAAATCCAATAAACTATCGCTAGGGGAATCCAAGCCCAACCATCTATGTACTGACTAAAAAAAGTTGCAGTTAAAAATCCTACACCAATAATTATGAATGGTGATAGTAAAAGAGATATATTCTTTTGGCTACTCATTATGATGACTACTCCCTTTTTCATTAATAAAAATTTTTAACAGTAAATTGGCATCAGGGATGGGGCATTCAGGCCATTGAATTTTATTAATAGCTAAGCCTTGTATAAAGGAATAATAGGTAACAGCCAAAGTTATAGGATTTGCTGAAATAATTTCTCCCTTTTCTTGCCCCGCTTCAATAATAGGCAATGTACACATAACTGGTGATAACGATTGATCTCCTGTAAGTAACTCTTTGACTTCAGTTGGTATAGCATCTGAGGTACTTGCCTGGATCATGATTAAAAAAAGTAGTGTATGTTCTGAATCTATAAAGCTATTTAAGATCTGCTCTGTCATCCATCTTAATTTCTCAAGTGGTGTACCCTTATATTCATTTGCCTTTTGAATAACCTCTATGGAACGATTCATTGCTTCTTTTACAAGCAATGAAAAAATCTCTTCTTTCGAATTAAAATAATGATAAACAAGACCATGACTTAATCCTGCCTCTTTAGCAATATCACTTATTTTTGCTGCAACCATTCCCCTCCTCGCAAAAACGATCAAGGATGCTTTTAATATCTGTTCTTTTCGCACATCCCTTAATTCTTGATTAAGCTCTGATTTCCTTGGCATTTAAAATCACTCCTTTTTTGATTGACTAGTCAGTCAATGTTATTTTATTCTATGGTTTATTTACATAATTGTCAATTCAATTCCATATTTAAATATTATCGTACTAAATGTTCACTTATAATGTAGCTAAGTTCCCGATAAAGCGCATTAGACGAAAATGGATGGTTGCCATTTCCTCTACACTTACATCCACATTGTCACTATCAAGCCACTCCTGAATAACTCCTATAATCGCAGAACTTAAAAAAGCCTGTAAATATTGTCGAAATTCTGGATCTAGCATCTCCTCTTGAATAAGAGATAGGCTATTTAAAATATGATTACTAAAAACCCTTTTCATTTTAATAATAAAGGCAGGACTCCCCTGTTCCCCTAAAAAAACGCGAAAAACCTTTGCGTTCCTTTTAATGCATCGAAATACCTCAACAAATGGTTGATAAAGCTGTCCTGTTTTTACGGTGTGGAAGGCTTCTACAGGCTGAACATTTTTAACATAGCGCTCTAATTCTTTTAATAGCTCCTGCTGTAAATCCTCCATTACTTCAAACTTATCCTTATAATGTAAATAAAAAGTACCTCTATTGATGTTAGCAGCTAAAGCTAGATTTTTTACGGTTACTCGTTCAAAGCCCGCTTCCTCTATTTGTTGGATTAAAGCTTTTTTGATTGCTTGCTTTGTTTCAAAATTCATCTTTTCATGGATAGACATCGTTAACCTCCTATAGTTTGACTCTTTAATTCAATCCTTTTGTTTGTATATATGCTAGCGAAAAATTTCCCTAGTATCAATATAGTGCATTTCCCATAAAATCACTAAACACATTTTCTTTATCTGTTGATTGTAATTCCCTATACACTATTTTAAAATTTCAAGTATCAACACTGTGTTCAGTAAAGGAGATGGAGATATGGGAAACAATGCGATATCACTAAATTCCATTGAAAAAAAGTTTCATCACAAGCAAGTGATTGCACCCCTTTCCTTAGAAATTCCACAGGGTCAGCTTATCGGTTTACTTGGTCCCTCAGGCTGTGGGAAAACAACGTTAATCAAATTGATTATGGGTATGATAAAGCCTGACAACGGTAGTATTCAAGTATTAAACCTTACTGTTCCACATAAGCAGTTGCTGATGGATATCGGCTATATGGCACAATCTGATGCACTTTATTTGGATTTAACAGGTAAAGAAAATCTTCATTTTTTTGCAAAGCTTTTTCGTTTAACAAAAAAAGAACGCGCTGAACGAGTAGCATATGCGGCCGATCTCGTTCGTTTGACAGATGATTTAAATAGTAAGGTCATGAATTACTCTGGCGGAATGAAGAGAAGATTATCTCTTGCCATTGCCCTACTCCAAAATCCACAGCTTTTAATTCTTGATGAACCAACAGTTGGCATTGATCCTGTCTTGAAAAAGGTAATATGGCAGGAGCTTATTCGATTAAAAGACGAGGAACAGAAAACAATTCTTGTCACAACACATGCCATGGACGAGGCGGAACGTTGTGATCAATTAGCTATGCTAAGAAATGGGCAAATTATTGCATACGGTACTCCGCATGAATTGAAAGACCGTTATCAAGCACAAGATTTTGATGAGGTATTTGTAAAGGCTGGGGGTGACGTGCTATGAGGATTGGTGCTATCATAACAAGAATTATGCAGCAGATGAAACGCGATAAACGGACACTTGCTTTATTATTTATTGCACCTTTAATTATTCTTTCCTTAATGTATTTTATTTTTAATAGTAATGAGCCTGAGATGACGCTTGTTGTATCGAATGGTCCAGCACCATTAATCGAAAAGCTTAAAGCAGTAGATGTTAAAGTAGTGGAAAACAATGATTATTCCTCAGCGATGTTAAAGGAAGAAAAGTATGATGGATGGTTAGCAATCAAGCAAAATGATATAAAGCTTACATTATTAAATGATGATCCCTCTAGTACAAAAGTTGTTATGATGAAGCTCTCTCAAGCTTTACAGCCTGAACAAACTTCTATGTTAAATCTAAAGACTGAGTATGTTTATGGGGATGAAAATACCGCTATCTTTGATATTTTTAGTCCAATGCTGACTGGCTTCTTTGTTTTCTTTTTCGTCTTTTTAATTACAGGGATAGCACTATTAAAAGAACGCACCTCTGGGACACTGGAACGTCTGCTTGCAACACCGATTAAACGCTCAGAAATTGTCGCAGGCTATATGATTGGCTATGGTTTGTTTGCCTTTCTTCAAACAATTATTATTGTTTTGTTTGGTATTTATATTTTAGATATTGTACATGTGGGCTCAATTTGGCTTGTTTTGCTTATTAATATTGTTGTAGCACTTGTTTCATTATCATTAGGGGCATTGCTATCAAGCTTTGCAGCGTCTGAATTTCAAATGATGCAGTTTATTCCGCTTGTTATTGTCCCTCAAATATTTTTTTCAGGCATTTTTCCACTGGATAATATGGTAGAATGGCTGCAAAATATCGGACGTATTATGCCACTTTACTATGCGGCTGATGCACTGAATGGTGTTATGTATAAAGGCTATGCTTTTCATGACATTGTTGTGGATTTAGTGATACTTGCTTGCTTCGCTCTTGTATTCATTACGCTAAATATTATTAGCCTAAAAAAATATCGATCCTTATAATGCACACAGAAGAGTTCTGCCATATCCTAAGCAGAACTCTTCATGTTGTTGAAATACTATTATGTCAATGAAATTAAGGTGACAAATTAAAAAGTATAGCCCTTTTTCAAAACGAGGGGTTGATCTCCGTTCCGACAGAGTGCTTTCCTGGGGGCGTCCGATGAGCCGCTTCACTCGCGTAGCTCGCTCCAGGGTCTCATCTGTGACGCTGAATCCCCGAGGAGTCACTCAGTCTACACTCCAATCAACCTTTGCTCATCGTATTTTCTTCTGGCAATTCACACAAATATATAGTGATAAATTTGAAGTCTTAGCCATCATTATATTGTGCAAAAATGGAGCTTTGATAACATTTTTCAATGCGAAAACAGAGGAGTACTTTATGTAAAGTTACAAAGTAGTTTTACGCATAAAATGTAGGTTAACAGCTATAGAATTTGTACCAATATTCTATCCATTTAATGATGGTGAGTAACATGCTTTTACTTCACTTTACTTTTGAGGGAAGAAAATATTTAAAGTTCTACACTATTGTGGGATAGCGAGACAGACGAGAAACTGAGGCCAACACGATGTTGGTCACGAAGGCGTTGTCACAGGACGTGACGCACTTAGTCTTCGTTCCTCCAGCGCAGGAAGCGGCTCGTCGCTCGCCCACAGGAAGCCCTTGCTCTGCGCGAAAGCGAAGCGTCAGCGGCAAAGCGAGTAGCCTGGAACGGAAATCACCTTCATTTTGACTAAATATTCACAAAAAGTCCCTTGACTATTTAATTTTTCAACACTTTGAAGAGTTCTGCCATTTCCTAGGCAGAACTCTTTTGAACGTAATGACCAAAAATAGAAAATTACCCCATCATTTTCATAGTAAAAGAGCAGATATTCAACTATACTAGTTTTACAATTAGTGCCATCGTACATATGTATTTTACCAAAATATCAATAAAATAAAGGGGTATAAAAATGAAGATGATAATGGAAATACAGAACATCTCTAAACAATACAAAGGCAAAAAGATTTTAGAGAATGCTTACTTATCAATTTATGCCCACCAAATAATAGCTCTTGTTGGAAAGAACGGTTCTGGAAAGAGCACTCTTTTAAAAATCATTTCTGGATTAATAGATGCCGACAGTGGTGCAGTTATTAAACACCAACAGTCTTTAAAAATTGGGTATGTACCAGAGGTGACACCTTCACATATTTTATTTACGCCAGAAGAATATCTTTTTCATATGGGCAGTATTCGAGGAATGGCAACAAAACAATTACAGCAAAAAATTGATGATTTACTAGAAATGTTTCATTTACAGGAATCAAGGAATATTCGTATCATTAATTTTTCAAAAGGCATGAAGCAAAAGGTAATGATTATGCAGGCAATGCTTGAAAATACGGATCTACTAATATTGGATGAGCCATTATCAGGTCTTGATCCAAAGGCACAGAGTGATCTAGAAGAAACCCTCTCTATTTTAAAAGACAAGGGTTTAAGCATCGTCCTAACCTGTCATGAAACGAAATTGCTTCAGCATCTTGTTGACACCGTTTTTGTAATTCAGAATAATAAAATCATCCAAACAGATTCATTCAATTCCAATCAGACACAGCATAATAGATTAATTTTTGAGATTGGCGATCTGGCACTATTGGAAAACCTATATCCTTTTCTTGATATTCTAGAGCAAAATCAGTTAAATTCTGACCATTTTGAAATTGTTACTGTGATTAAATTAGAGGATACCAATCGTATTTTAGAAGACCTTCTACGCAAAAATGTCTCCATCAAACAATTAATGCCAGTCAACTATCAGGAGGAACATTTCTATAATCAATTTTAACGAGGAGGAATAGACACTAGAATGCTTAGTTTATTACGCTATCAATTTATCAATTATTTAAGGACTTATCAATATGTTCCACCTTTTTCAATCTTTGTGCTATGTCTTGTCGTCAATTATACCTTTGTTCCAAATCCTATATTAGATAGCTATTCATTCACAGCCATTATGCTCTTTTTTCTAATGGGATGGTTTACGGTCACACTATTTCACGCGGAGGATGAGGAGCAAAAAGTAATAACAACGCTACATGCTAAAGGTCGAACACAATACAATTTAGCAATTTTCATTATTTGTGGACTGATTGCGTTAGGCTTAAGCTTTATATCAGTACTTTACCCTACTGTTATTGGTGCCTTTGGAGAAACGCCAAGATTTTTACATCTATTACTAGGCTTCCTTGCTCACTTTAGTTTAGCTATACTAGCTATTGCACTTTCAGCTATCTGTACAAGAGAGCTTGTTAAAAATAGGCACAATACTTGGTGGGGTGTGCTAGGCATCTTACTAATCTCTGTTGTAGCCGCTGCTTTACACGAGACAATATCACAAGTGAAAGGTCTTACTTGGCTGCTTCCACCAGTCCGTCTTTCGTTAGAAATGATGAATTCAGAAGATTCCATAACAACAATACCAAGCATTTTTTATTGGCAATTTGCTTGGATATTTATTTATGCGAGCCTAGTCATTATGGTGTTCTTCCTCCTAGCTAATCGAAAACTACTAAGGAGATAGGTTTCTATGTTAAAAAAAGCAAAAGTGCTAATTATAGAGGATGAAAGTGATATTGCTACTATTATTAGAGACTATTTAAGCGTCAACCATTTTGAGCCTTATATCGCTCAAAATGGACATGAGGCTATTCAAGCTATAAAAAATAGCCGTCCTGATTTTGTTATTCTTGACCTATCTCTCCCTGATTGTGATGGCATCGAATTATGTCGTCAAATTCGAGAAGATAGCAATGTTGCGATATTAATTTTAAGTGCTCGCAGCAGTGATACTGATAAGGTTCTTGGTCTAGGATTCGGTGCAGATGATTATATGACGAAGCCATTTTCCTTAAGTGAGCTTGTTGCAAGAATAAATGCCCATTTACGGAAACAGTATAGATGGCTGCAGGACAATACAGAAAAGATGGATCTGATTCAAATCGATCATATGATTATCAATAAAAATGAGTATACCTTTTCCCTTGATCAAAAGCACATTCCTCTATCAGCAAAAGAATTTGAAATGTTATTTTTTCTAATGAAAAATAGTAATCAGGTGTTCTCCAAAACGCAGCTGCTTGATGCTGTTTGGGGCTATGACACCTATGGTGATGAAAACACGATAACTGTTTATATTAGACGTCTCCGTGAAAAAATTGAAGTCAATCCATCTTGCCCTGTCTACCTTCAAACTGTTTGGGGTGTTGGTTATAAATTTAGTACTCAAAATCATTCGTAGGAGAGCACAATGTATTTAAAAATTTGGATGAAGAAATGGCTATGGTCTATACTAATTTGTGTTTCTCTATTATTTATTTGTTTCCTTCTTTTACTGCTTACTACTGTTAAACAAAATGAGGAACCATCAAATGAGTACGTTATCAATCAAATTCGCTTACAGGTAAATAACGTTTTATTGTACATAGAAGACCATTTTACAAGTCTCGAACAAAATTTAAATTTACGCAATTCCCTTCAGGAAATGAGCAATAGTGAAGATATAGATATCACAGTTGTTCAATTAGATGGGAAAATTATTTTTAATTCAATAGAAGATGACCCTTCACAGTTTATCAGCTTAAAAAACGATTTACATTATGATTTATTTACTTCTCAACAACAACCTGAGATCATAAAAATTGCCTTTCCTATAATTAGTAAGACGAATGAACAACTAGGTAACGCTATTTTCACCATCGATAAAGATGTACTCTTTCCCATGGAACAGCCTAATACTAGCATTTTTTCAATTTTATTTATAAGTGGTCTATTATGTTTTTTAATCATTTGCCTTGCCATTTACATTACAAGGAAGGCTAATAAGGAAATCTTACTTCCTTTAAATGATTTGAAAAAAAGTACCGAAGAAATTGTCAAAGGGAATTATGAACAGAAAACGGAGTATCCGAGAGTAGATGAAATTGGTGAATTATATGCAGTATTTGATCAAATGCGATTAGAAATAAAAAATCTTACGCTACAACGAGATGAACAGGAGCAAAACCAGAAAAAGCTCATTTCAAGTATTTCGCATGAGGTAAGAACACCTCTAACAACAATAAAAGCCTATTTAGATGCTATTTCAGAGGGAATTTGTCCAGATACGAATTCTCTTATGTCATACATTCAAATTATACAGACAAATACTGAAAAAATGTCCAGGCTAATTGATGATTTATTTATTCACACGTTGAAGGAGCTTGGGCATATCCCAGTTAACTTAACAGAGCAGTATAGCAAAGATGTTTTTACGAATATTTTGCATCCAATTCATCATTACGTCCAAACGACCGGCATTCAATTTATCGAGCCAGAGCATATTCCTAATGTCCTTATTCGAGCAGATGAGCATAGACTAGAGCAGGTACTTTCAAACCTTATTACGAACGCACTAAAGCATACCTCTAAAGGCGATTCCATAACCGTTTCCATCAATATTGAAAACCAATTACTATACATTAATGTCATAGATAATGGTAATGGAATGCTACCTGAGGATATGCCTTTTATTTTTGAACGATACTTCAGAGGTATTCAGGCTACTGGAGAGACTGCTGTGAAAAATGAAGGAGCTGGACTCGGGTTGTCTATTTGTAAGCATATTATGGAAGCGCATAATGGTTCTATTTCATTTAAAAGCAAACAAAATATAGGAACAACATTTACATTAACTCTTCCTATTATTTAAATTTCTAAGAGGATAATTTCGAAAAATTAAGAATATAAGTAATGAAAATCAGAAAAAAATTGGAGAGTGAAGACATGATTCATGACATAGAGGAATATGTAAAATATTTAGATGGTATTCATAAACGAACGATGCAATATATGAACGCAATACCTGATGAACTTTTAGATTGGAAGCCCTCTGAAGCTAAATTTTCTATAGGTGAATTATTGCGGCATATCGCATCAGCTCGTTTGATGTTTCTAGGTATATTTGAACATGGCTCGTGGACGTACACGGGACATGATACTAGTAATGGGGCTTCCATAGAGGATATATCTAATTATTTAGAGTCATGTCAAACTAAATTAACAGAGGGGCTATTGAAAATAGGTAACGATGTGTTGTCAAAAAAGGTTTTAACCCTTCATGGTCATGAAGTAAGTGCATGGAGAATACTTATGTCGATTCCCGAACATGAAATTCATCATCGTGGACAAATCTCTGCATATTTACAAATGAACAAGATTGAACCGCCTCAAATTTTCGGATTAAAAATCGAGCAAGTGAAAACATTATAATTTTAGGAAAGAGCTTTGGACCCTTCTTATATCCAAAGCTTATTTTTGTCTTTATACTAAAGGTTTAATCTGAGAGGGTTTTCTTCATTCCTACTGATCAAGCTTCTACGACTGGTTACGCGGGATAAAAATACATCTTTTCAAGAGAGCACTTTTTTATTACGATAATCTGATTTTTTTTGATGGTATGTTATAACTAAACAAATGGTTAGTAAACTTCCAAAAAATGAATCTATAAAACGCACAACTATTTTTCCATAGCTACTAATTGGTACCCAATCAATCATGCACCAAATACTTACATATAGTAGTGTTAAAATAACTAATAAAGCCCAAAAATAGAGTTTCTTTTTAGCGCTAATTTTCGAAGTATCTTTATTCTTATTTAGTGATGCTCTGTAAAACATATAGCCGATAATTAGCGAAATTCCAAAAAGTGTACTGCCGTGTTGTAAAAATTTATAAATGGGTATTTGATAGCCATACACATTGAAAGTGTGGCTAAGAGTTGGGAAACTCATTACCATAAATCCATGCATATGTGTAAAAGAATCCCATACTACATGAGTTAACATTCCAATTATCGCTGAGTAACAAAAAACGACTGTCTTCCATGTTTTACTTCCCTCCACTTTGTAGCTAGATGTATCCTGTAGAAAGGTAGGTAAATGATGGATTACATTCAAACGTATAATTTGATGATAAATAAAGTAAATCATTAAAACTAAAGGGAGATTTAATAGAAAAAAACCTGTGAAAGTATGCCCTATTTCCCCTATTGGTTGGCCTCGTAAAAAATATTCAAAGTCAGGAGCCATACTTCCCAAAACCATTGCGGAAAAATTAATATATCTGCTTTTTCTACAGAATGGTATTACTGCCGCTGGATGGGCAAATGTTAATGGCATAATAATCCCCTCCTCTTTCACAGCATCTATATTTCAACGTTTTTCATTTCTAAAAGTTCTTAGACTGAAAGAGCTACATGAATTTATCAACAGATTTTTCTGTTGTAATAATTTATTAATAATTTAATAAGGCCCTTATAATAAATCCCCCTTACACTAAAAGAAATAAAATCGATGGAGGCGGTATTCTCGTGGGAAAAGAGGTACTTATTCGTGCTCAAAATCTATGCAAGACATATTCCACAGGGAGTGAGCAATTTCATGCAATAAAAAATATTAATATCGAAATATATAAAGGAGATTTTACTGTTATTATGGGAAACTCCGGTTCAGGTAAATCGACACTGCTTTATCTTTTAAGTGGTCTAGATTCCATTACGACTGGTGAAGTCTATTTTCATGGAGAAAGGCTGGATACATTTACCGAACAGCAGTTAGCTACATTTCGTTCTAAAAAAATTGGATATGTCTATCAAAGTAGTAATCTCGTCCCGGATATGACATTGCTAGAAAACATCACCCTGCCAGGATATATTGCAAAATATCCTAAAAAAGATGTGTTAAAAAAAGCGGAGATGCTATTAAATAAAATGGGACTAGAAGAGCAACGAAATCGTTTACCTTCGCAAACCTCTGGTGGACAGCAACAAAGAGCTGCTATTGCTAGAGCATTAGTCAATGACCCAGAGATTCTGTTTGCAGATGAACCAACTGGTAGTTTAAATTACGATCAAGGTGTAGCTGTCTTAGATATTTTAACGAATTTAAATAACAAGGGTCAGTCTGTCGTGATGATTACGCATGATATAAAAGCAGCCTGTCGTGCTAATCGGCTTATTATCATTCAGGATGGAAAAATTGGAGGTATTTTAGACTTCGATCAATACGATGATGCTAGCATACAAGAGCGTGAAAATATTATCTTCTCATATGTTGCAGGAAAGGAGTAAAAAATGCACGCAATACTTACACTTTGCTTTGCACATATTAAGAAAAGGAAAATCCAAAATGTCCTATTAGCAATCCTAATTATGCTATCTACCCTTTTATTAGCCACCTCTGTAATAATTATTATGAATACAAGCAATATTTTTGAAAAAACACATCGTGATTCAAATGGGGCACATCAAATTTTAACGATGGGTAAGGATATTCATAATCCAAACACTGTCAACAATTGGTGGCAAGAACAACAAGGGGTTTCTGCCTCGAATCTCATTCCTTATAGAAATTTATCTGGCTTTACAGCGAATGGTGCAGAAACGCCAAATGATCTCTACTTATTTATGATGAATACACCAAAAACGCCCTTTGCTATTGATCAATTACTATTTTCAGAGGGTGAAAATCAGGACTATCCTACTGAGGGAACAATTTGGATTCCCACATCGATGGCTACTACTTCGAATATTTCACTTGGAGATGCTATTGAATTTAACACTGGCGAAAAAGCTTTTATATTAAACGTTTCTGGTATCGTTGTAGATTTGCCATATGGTGGACCCTTCACAACGAATGCTCGTATTTGGATGAACGACTCTGACTATCATAAACAATTTGATACGATGATAGGGTCTGAACATTATATGATGGCTCTTCGCTTTGATGATTATCAGCAAAGTGCAAACTATTGGAAAGAATTCGAAAAATTTTTAAACGGCCCCTACCTTGAATCAAAAATGGAATACGTGGATCTCTATTCGTTTAATTTTATTATTAATAAAATTATCGGCTTTATCATGATCGCTTTTGGTGTAGCAATGTTATTCATTTCATTGTTTATTATTGGTTTTAGTATTTCAGATGCCATTTTAACGAACTATAAAACGATTGGTGTTATCAAATCTCTTGGACTCACTTCTTGGAAAATTAGTGCGACCTATGTTTTACAATTTGGTTTATTATCCATGGTTTCAATTATTCCGGGTCTTATTGCCAGTACAGTCCTTTCCAGAGTGGTCATAGAAAGCTCTTTATCTTATTTAAAGGCCGGAAAGCATTTAACGATTATTCAAGATTTTAGAATCACTATGCTACTTGCTGTCATAATCCTTGTCATTGTTATCCTTACTGCGTTCATTTACTCAAACAAAGCACGTCACGTTGAACCAGTACAAGCAATTAAGTACGGTATGTCAGAATTTGCAAACAGTAAGTTGAATCGGCGTTTAAACAACTCTAATCGTCTTTCTAATTTAGTTAATTTGCCGATTCAACTTCAAATTAGCATTAAAAACATTACTAAAAATATGAAAAGTTCGATTTTAATTATTGTTCTTACAGCCATTACTTCTGCAATTTTAGTGTTTAGTGCAGTCATTCATAATAGCTTTATTTCCAACATCAAACAAAACACACCAGCATTGGGCTACGATTCATCACATGTTGTTGTAACGGTTTTTAATGAGGCAACATTTTCAAAACAACAGTTTGAACAATTTTTACGCTCAGATGAACGCATAAAAAATCACGCTTGGTTCGATCAATTTACAGGGGTCCTCCCTAATGAATCAAATCAACCACTAAATATTAATGTCAATACCATTGAAGGTAGTTTTGATGTTGCTGGATACGAGACAATTTCTGGCCGTAATCCTGTAAAAAAAAATGAAATCGCCATTGGCCTTAATGTCGCGAAGGCTTTACACAAAAATGTAGGAGATATTGTAGAAGTCTATATCGAAGGCAAGCAGCATCATTTGATTGTAACTGGTATTTATCAATCAATCGCCAATATGTCTAATTCAGCGAGAATTACCGCTGATGTAATCAAAGTTTATAATGCTACCTATTCTGCTTCAGAAATCAGTATGATCAATTTGGTAGATGAGACATTATCAACTCAAATCGTTGATGATTTAAACAATAACTTTAAAAGCTCTGTCAAAGCTGTCACACAACAAACATTATTATATGATGTCTATAAAGTTGTGGTCGCTGTTTTAATCATCCCATTATCTGTTATCGGAATTTTATTTATTGTTGTAACATTCATCATTATTTTTAGTGTTTCCAGAATAAACGTAAGAAAAGAAAGCGGAACTTACGGAATTTTTAAATCTATTGGTATGACCTCAAATACTATTCGATGGTCTATTACATCTGGAATTCTATTACTTTCATCACTAGGGGCTATGTTTGGAATTTTTATCGGTGTAAAAGTAATTCCCGTAGCTTTACAAAGTATTGTTTTAGAATATGGCTTACTAGAATTACCTCTTGTGATAAATTGGCCAATAACCATCGGATTATCTTTCTTAAGTGTTGTGGCAGCCTGTCTTGGTTGTTGGGTATCCACGAAAGTAATCGCCAAAACCTCACCTCGAATTCTACTTGTTGAATAAAAAACTGCCCTTACTCTATAAAAGAGCGAGGGCAGTTTCATCTTTTCATATCTTACCTATTCTTTCAATTCAATAACGATCGGTTCAAGATTTATTTCTTTATAGTCCTCTATTTCTACAGGGCTATTCCTCACAACAGTTTCGCCAAAGGCATTCTTTTCCTCTATTTGTTCATCTTCATTTACAGATGACTTTATGAGCCGGATATGTGGCATAATCTTCAGTGTAGTTGCTCTTTCGTCAACTTTTCCAAACGTCTTACCTATACTAAGATCATGTGGATAACCTCGCCCCCCATGACTTAAACCATCGTAGCTATTCCCCTTATCATCTGTCATTGTAAAGTCTAGTTCAATATTATTCCAATAATCTAAAATATGCTGATCTAATTGTTGCCTTACATATACAATGGTGGACATCGGTGTATGGGTGATTTTTTTTACTGATACTTTGATATCATCAAGAGTCGAGGATTTATTGACTATTTGCGTGTGCTTTGTGGTTGCCTCTACAGAAAAAGCAAAACGCCAGTGACCATTAATCATTGTATTCTCTTCCGTTAAAATCTTATCAATATCCCATACTAAGTATGCTGTATCCCCTACATTTGTTCCGAAATTTCCAACTGTTAACATACCAACATAATTGTAATCGTCTACTCTTTTTATTTCCGATCCCCAGGCCATGCCATCTGCATCCTTTACTGAAGAAGAAGTATCATGGATTCTTGGATGGTCACCTAATTTCTTTTTACTTTTGAGAGAATAGGTTACAAAAATTGTTTCACCATCGTAAAGGGCATCATTAATCGATATCTCCACACCCTTACTTACGTCGGATAATTCTATAGCTGTTGAAAATTCTTTATAATTTTCATAAAGCGAAGATCTTTCTCCATCTATAAATTGAAAGATGTTTCTTACAATAGGAATGCTTCCTGCATTGGCTGGAAAGGTATAGCCTAGTATCGCCCCTGATAATCCTATAAAAAGCATTGCTACTGCTATTTGCGACCATCTCACTCTTTTTTTCTTTTTCTTTAGGCTTTGCTTTAATCGCTTTTTTACCTGAGCTTTTTCAAATTCACTAACATCCAGTTCAGTAAATTCCTTATTATCTAATTGCACATCGTTGAAAAATTTATAAATTCCCTTCATGACGGATTACCTCCAAGCTTTAATTCAATTGCTTGCTGCTGTAATTTTTTCTTGCCTCGATATATGCGATTATCAACAGCAGCACCTGTTAAACCAACTTGAATTGCAATATCCTTCGTGCTCATACCAAGGAAAAATTTCATCATAAATATTTTTTGATCTATAGCATCAAGTGTGTTGATTAATTTTACTAATTCTTCTTGATTTTCAAGCTGAATGACCACTTCCTCAACTGAAGGGTCGATTAGTAAGTCTGGGTGCTTTGAGGATACTTCTCTATTCTTTACTGCTCGTCGGTAATAATCGAATGCTTTAAACTTAGCAATGACACATAGCCACTTTCGAAAATCATCAGTACCTCCTTTAAATTGCTCAATATTGTCCCAAATACTTAAAAAGACATCATTAATACATTCATCAACTATATAATCCTGTTGCAATGGTGCAAGCACCTTATAAATAACACCTTTCACAAGCGATAAGTACTGATCCACGACATATTCAAGAGCATCCTCTTTCTGTCGTTTTAATCGCTTAATGAAATTTTTCTCATTCGATTTCATGGCACCAATTCCTCTCAACTTCTTGTATAGGCCTCTACATCCTATACAACGACCATATCAAGCATTTTCTCTCAAAAAAAAAAGAATTCCTTTATACGCAAGGAATTCACTTTATTATTTTGTAAAAAAATCCTCTTCTGAAATAACCACTATATTATTTCTTCTTAGCAGTGCGGATGTAACGCCTGCACCGATTCTCTTTGTAGCATTGAAATCACCATTATAAATCATTGCACTGCCACAGGATGGGCTATACTCTTTTAAGATTACCTTAGTCGCGCCAAGTTCAAGCGCTTTATGTAAAGTTGCATAGGCACCCTTTAGATACAGCTCCGTTACATCACGGCCAGACCTTTCCACTACAATCGCATTTCCATCAAGAACATCTTCCCCATCACCGCCAACTATTTCAGCGGGCTCACGAGGTGTAGTAAAGCCTCCCATCAATTCAGGGCACACAGTTACAGCCTTATTTTCTAATACCAGCTGTTGTATTCTTTCATCTAAACTATCTGTACCGTTATAGCGTACCTTTAATCCCGCTAAGCAAGAACTGATTAATATCACAACGTTTCCTCATTTTCTCATTCATCAACAAGGCATTTTTTAAATATCACGTCAAATTTATATTTTTTGATACAATATTTTTATCCTAAATATGGATTGTAAGTCACATTTATTATAACTTCCTCTTGGTACAACTGCTATAGTAGACTTAAGACCACTATGGCACATTTTTTGAATTAAAGGAGGAAAAAGCTTGGTTGAATATACAATTTGTTTTCTTAAGCAAGGAGACAAAATATTATTACTAAATAGAGATAAGCCACAATGGATGGGCGCTTGGAATGGTGTCGGTGGAAAAATTGAGCAAGGTGAAACGCCATTAGTCGGTGCATTACGAGAAATTAACGAAGAAACCGGCATTGCTTTGCAAGACATTACATACAAAGGAAAAATAACATGGACGGATGGAATCACTAACTTTGGGTGCATGTATGCATTTATTGCCGAACTACCAGACTCCTACCCATATGTGACACCCATTAAGGTTGCAGAAGGTATTCTTGATTGGAAAGACTTAACTTGGATTTTGCATCCTCAAAATGTAGGAATAGCAGATTTAAAATATTATTTACCGAAGATGCTAGATGAATCAACCAATTATGAATACATATTTACTTATAAAGATAGTAAATTAATTGAAATGATAAGTATCCCATTAGTACATACATTTACTGTCTAAATCTGAAAGGACCTCGTAAACGTGATAGTAGTGTTTACGAGACTTGTCTAATTATTTTCTTGGCTGCGCAAATCGCATTCTGCACATCGACCAATTTAATGTTGTTTTTTGTATATTATCATAAATATCCCACAGGCTATCGACTACCCGTACTTCTACATGAAGCTTAAATAATTCCTCAAATAAATTTTCCACTTCAAATTTAGCAATAGGTAGCTGAGTTGTTTCACTCGTATAATAGCCTGCTACCTGATCCTGTAACGTAAATCCATGGATATCAAATTCATATAGATAAAGTGTCGTATTTTTCATTGTTTCAAACCACTTGCTTTCAATTACAATTACATGTGAAGCAGATGCAGAGGTGAAATAAGTTTGTATATCCTGTTCTGTTGTTTCTGCACCTATATGATAGCAAACTCTTGGACAATTTCTAGGCGTTAAAAAGTTAGGGAGGCATTTATCATTTATAGCCCATACGAGCCCTTTAGTTGCATCTAAATCTGCTCGTTCAGGTAATCGAGGATGAAAGACAAGGATATCACTTTCCTCACTGACATGAAATATTCTCATGTACTTCCCACCTTATTTCTAAAAACAATAAAATCTGTACAATGTAAGTCTTCTGAACTTATATTTAATATTTTATATCATGTAGATAGAGGCACACCTTCTATAAGTAAAATATTCAAGCCTGAAATTCCAAGTGAATTTCAGGCTTTTTTTAGGAATTCGATTGTGTTTTAATGGTCAATATATTTTCTAATGCAGCTTGCTGCTTCATTGTTAACAATCGCCCACACAACATAACGAGCAAGGCAAGAAATACTATGCCACCAGCAAATACAAGTGCTGCTTTATAGCTGCTATAAACTTCTACAAGTTGCCCCGCAATAATCGGTCCAATAATTTGTCCAAATGCATAGAATGTTGTTAATAAAGATACAACAGGACCGCTTTGAGTTGGGAAAAGCTGACGTGCATAGGAAGTTGTCAGCGTCACAATCCCTACAAATGTTAAGCCAAATAAAAACGAAGATAATAATACGCTCCAAACAGTTTGTGAAAATACTGGTAGCAGGATACCCAACACTTGTAATATGTAAGCCACAAACAGGATTTTTATTGCAGAAAACTTTTCTAATAACACGGTCCAAACTGGTGCTGAAGGTATGGCTGCTACCCCAACGATAACCCAACTATAGGAAGAATACGCTTGGAGTGAAGGAATATTATGAATAATATCAACTAAAAATGTACCTGTGATGATATAACCTAAGCCCTCTAAGCCATATGACATTATTAACCACGGCATAAAACCCTTTGTCATTTTTGCATCGGAGGATTTTGCAGCCTTCTTGCTATCTTGTACATCTAATCCTCTCCAAAGAATATACGTAATGCCTAAGAACAGCGCTGATAAAATCCCTAAACCTATCCATGTACCCTGCCATGCAAATTGTTCCTCAAGAACTGGTACGAATAAACCTGAGATAGCAATTCCTAAGCCAATTCCGCTAAATAAATAGCCTGACCAACGTGATAGTGAGCGCTTTGCTAAGTAATCCATAATAATGCTCGATGTTAAAACAAAAATAAGTCCCCCTGTTATGCCTGCAATCAAACGAAGTACAAGCCACACACTGTATATTCCAATGATTCCCATAAGAACAACAGAAAGGACATTTAAGACAACACTTAATAATAAAAAGTTCTTTCTATTGCGATGTATAAATCCTGCCCATAATGCTCCAATAAAATAGCCAATATAATTACTTGATGCCAAAAATCCTGCAACTTCAAAAGAAAATCCGACATCATGACGCATAAATGGCAAAATTGGTGTAAAGGCAAATCGGCTAATGCCCATTGCCACTACGAGCAACAGTACCCCTCCAAATAAAATTCCGATGTGCTGTCGATTCATCTCGTCCCCTCCCCTAAAACTTTATAGTAATTAAAGGATACAGAGTGAAAATTAATAAATCTAATATATAATTTATATAAAAGGATAAATAATTTTTATATAAGGAGAAATTTCATGAATTTACATGCTCTTAGACTCTTCACAAAAGTAGCCGAGCTCAAAAGTGTTTCTAAAGCAGCACAAGCACTAATGATTAGCCAGCCTGCCGTTACTATACAAATTAGGAATTTAGAAAGAGATTTGGAATTAACTTTGTTGGAATCTAAAGGAAGAGGAATAACGTTAACACAAAATGGAGAATTTTTATTTAAACAGGCACAGCGGCTATTTGATTTAGAAATGGATATTGAAAATAAGTTAGAGCAATTAAAAAATACTGGGAATGAGGAATTGCAAATTGCTTCGACTCATGTTCCATCGCATTTTTTATTACCGAAATGGCTAGCTAAATATAAACAAGCTTTCCCGAACTCTTATATCCATATAAAAACTGCTAACTCCCAACAGGTTATTGAAGAATTGCTTCACTATAAAGCGGATTTAGCCTTTATCGTAAAAGAGGATGGCCATCATCCAGATATTAATTATCAATTTCTCATAAATTTAGATTATTGGTTTATCGTGCCTTATGGTCACCCAATGGCAGATCAAACTGTGACATTAGCAGAACTAATGCAGCAGCCATTTGTTTCTAGAGAAGACGGTAGCTCGACAAAGGAATTTTTAAATGCATTATGTAAGGTTCATAAAATTCCGCCACCAAGAGTAGGTCTGCAACTCGATGGCATTAATGAATCGATCCATGCCATAGCAGCAGGCTACGGTACGATGCTAGCTCCGTCCATAGCAGCTTCAAGCTTTATTCAAAGGCAGCAAATAGCCAGAGTCTTTATAAAGGATATGGATATTCAAAGACCCATCTATCTTTGTACACGAAAGAACGAACAAAATATCTCTTCGGCCTTTCATACGTTTATGGATATTATTAATGATTCTATTAATCGTATTTGAGATTTTATTCTCAAATACGATTCACTTTTTTTAGATGAAGCTGTTTCTGAAACAAAAATACAATAAATCGAATGATTAATACATAGATAAATGCTTTTATAAAACTAATTGCTAACACAAAGACGTAACGACCAAAATCTTCAAGCTCATTAAAATAATATTTTTGTATTTGCCACTCAAAAAATAATGCCTTATAGCTTATTCCTAAAAAAATTGGTATGAACAATAGCCAATAAAATATCGATAATTTAAAATTATACCCTTTAACCAACATATAAATCCTCCTCTTTGAGCTGTCTCTTCTATTGATTATTCTGCAAGTATTTACAAAAGCCTTGTTTTGCTTATTTTTCTAAATGCAAACCTTATGCCATTGATTGCTTCATTGCTTGGTTCAACTCCTTTTACTGGGTATTCAACGAATTCAGGTGTTATTTCCATTACAGGTATAGCAAGTCGCTGAGTATTTATTGCCACTGGTGCTTGGTTTCCCTGGTAAACCAAAATAATAAAAAATGAAAGCATTGGTGAAAAAGAAATGCATGTAATTGCTGTTCCTTTAATTTTAACATTAGCATTAATGTTACTACCTGATGATTTCCTTTATTCATTGCCAACTACCGTTCAATACTTATTCCGTTCATCAATCGCATTTGCTGCTATAGTAGCCATCTTGATGAATTAATTATTACCAGATGTGAAATAAACTCAAATGCCCAATACTCCTATTCCTTTAGGAGATTGTGCATTCATGTTGTTGAAATACTATTATGTCAATGACATCAAGGTGACAAATTAAAAAGTATAGCCCTTTTTCAAAACGAGGGGTTGATCTCCGTTCCGACTGAGTGCTTTCCTGGGGGCGTCCGATGAGCCGCGGGGCAACAGATGTTTTTTGCGCGAAAGTGAAGCGGCAGCAGCAGGAGGTTGGTCACGAAGGCGTTGTCACAGGACGTGACGATTTTAGCCTTCGTTCCCCTAATCTGCTCGCTCCAGGGTCTCCTCTGTGACGCTGAATCCCCGAGGAGTCACTCAGTCTACACTCCAATCAACCACTGCTTAAAATATTAGATGCGCTTGCTGAAAATGAAGAAAGGTTGATTATTGAAACAGGGAAATATATAGGGGAGGGTTTTGATTATGCTCGACTAGATTCCTTATTTTTAGTTATGCCTTTTTCATGGAAAGGTACATTGCAACAATATGTAGGAAGACTACATCGTCAGCATGATTCAAAGTTAAAAGTAAAGGTCTATGATTACGTAGATTATCAAGAGCAAATGTTCAAAGTAATGTTTGAAAAAAGATTAAAAGGCTATCGTTCGTTAGGGTATAAATTGTTGGAAAATAAATCATCTAAACAAATGAAGTTATTTTAAAATTCCAATCAATTTCCATAAAAAAATTGGTTCTTAACAATAAAGAATCCGATTTTAAGATTAATTGATGGTTCGACACTTCCTGTGAGTAAGTATCGAACCATTTTGCTCCGTGGAGGATTTGTCTGTCTCGCTTTTAACTTTACTCTGCGACGAAAACAAATTGTTATCCTTAACTTCTTTAATTATTTATATACTACCAAAATAGACTAAATCCCCATCTCCCCAACAAATTTAACCGAAGACCATCCCTTACTCTTTCCTGCGCTAAACTTCACTCTTAAACTTAAATTTAGTTCACCCTCATTACAAATAAAGGTCGTTTGAATAGTAGATGGTGTTTGTTGATTGATCATTACATGACCTATGGCTTTGCTGTGTTCTAAAATGTGGCAATCGTTTTGCTTATACATTGTAATTACCTTAGTTGCATTACCTAGAATAGCTACTAAACCTTTTTGCAGCTTGTTTAATTCAGCATTCCCCACTGCCTGCCCAAATTCAACAGATATCTCTTCCAAGCATTGGCGATGGTTCTTTTTTCCAAGATCAAATTGCTTCTTCAATTTATCTAACAGTGGAACTAATGAGCCGACATCGAAATATAGCGGTCCTAAAATTTGTCCAGCTCCTGGATTTTTTACTGTTATCTTAGCACTTTTGTTTGCAATGGCTTTTAGTGATAAACCTTCTTCGATATATTTTCCGTTAGCTAATAATATTATTTTTAAATCTGTTGTATCAAGTCTATCCTTTATATAGCTTTCTGGAACTAGCTGAATACTTTGAAGTCGATATTCTCCATACTTATTCACTAAATATTCCTCTATTTTTTCTTTAGTGACAATTGACGATTCTACAATTTGTAGTAGTATATCATGATCAACAATTGAACTGTAAGAAGTCAAAATTTCTTGGTAAGTAGATCCCTCCACTTGCTGAAGCAATGGATTTGTTTTTAATAATCGGTAATAGACTATTGCTTCATTACATTTCCCAATCGCATTGCTGCTATTACTCGTACTGGTTTTGACATGTTGCTCAATCTTTTTCTCAAATGCTTCGATACTTTGTAAATTTTCATTCTGCACCTTTGCATTTTCTGGGAAGTATTCAAAACTCGTTGCTATTTTAATAGAAGTAGATGGACTACTTTCAAATTTAAAACGTAATGTTAGCGCATGTTCACCAATACGTAACCCTACTGTATCATTTCCCTTTTTATAAATATACAATGGTTTAGAAAAATCAATTTGGGTTTGCCATTGTTCTACCTTATAAATTCGTTCTTCGTTGTACCTAGAAACAATATTAATACTGTCTATCATCATTAGTATTTGAAAGGTTTCTTCTAGCAAACCCTTTTTTGCATTGTAGGCTTCTTTCAGCAAATAAAATGCAATATCTCTTAATTGCGCCAAAAACACTCGACGAAGAGGATTGATCTCATCCGTAAATTTAGGGAAATAATGCTTCACCTTACTTCTTAATATTGTTATCGTATCATATTCGTTTATTTGTCCTTTTTGACTTACAATTTCTCGATAAAATGCTTTAAGTTCATGTTCTAAATCTACATTAAACATTTTCTGTAAAGCTTCACTGTTAAAATATTTAGATAAAAAGCTTTTAGCACCTATATTTTTCGGCTGAATAGATGTTGCTCCTTTTATAGTAAAAAGATTTATTTTAATTACATCCTCATTTTGCAACGTGATCAGTAAATCTGGATGTTGATCAGGGTGATTTGTTTGATATTTATTCATAATAGATTTGATATTAGGGTAAAGCTGTTTAATATAATTAGCAGTTGGGTAATCTTTATGATTCAGTAAAGATTCATAAACTTTTAAAACATGTGCTTTTCCACGCTCACTCGACTTTGCCATCTACTATCACCTCTTATTTCCATTCTAACCTATTTTATTTTTTGAAAACATCATACTGGCCTTTTATTACAGTGTTTGATATAATAATACAAGCAATCTAGGAGGGAATAATGATGAGCATCAAAGTAGAACAAAAAGGACGAGGGAAATTTAAACCCGCTCCCGACTATAGTATTGATGATGTGAAGCGTGTGCTACATGAAAAAATAATCGAAGAAAACAGTAAAATGTTACATGCAAACATTGACTCAGATTATTTGTCTTCTATTCAATATATACCAAATAAAATCAACACAATTAGCTTATTCTCTGGTTGCGGTGGATTGGACCTAGGCTTTGAACTAGCGGGTCTCGCAGCGGTTATCGGAGAAGAAGCGGCACTTAAGGCATTACATTCAAAGAAAGCTTACGACAACATACGTGGGCAAAGTATTTTTCATACAATTTATACAAATGATTTATTTAAAGAAGCGAATGAATCATATCGAGCAAATTTCCCCAAGCCTGTATTTCAGCACGGTATTGATATTCGTAGGGTGCGTAATTTTCCGAAGGCGGATCTTGTCATAGGCGGCTTCCCTTGCCCTGGCTTCAGTGAGGCAGGTCCACGCTTAGTAGATGATGAGCGCAACTTTTTATATATTCACTTTATTCGCTGCATTACACAGGCTAAACCGGATATTTTTGTTGCTGAAAATGTAAAAGGGATGATGACACTCGGAAAGGGTGAGGTCATTAAGCAAATTACTGAGGATTTTGCGGCCAGTGGTTATGATGTGCAATACAAACTATTGAATGCTCGCGATTATGGTGTGCCACAGCTCCGTGAGCGTGTTTTTATTGTAGGTGTCAAAAAAGGACTTGGCTTTAAATATCATTATCCAAAGGCTACTCATGGTAGAGGATTACTACCATTTACGACGTTACAGCAGACAATCGGTGATTTAGAGGAAAATCCAGGACCTTATTTCACAGGCTCTTACTCCAGTATTTACATGTCACGTAATCGTAAAAAAGATTGGAATGAACAGAGTTTTACAATTCAGGCATCGGGTAGACAGGCTCCGTTACATCCTAGTGGTTTGCCAATGGAGAAGGTTGGTAAGGATAAATGGATTTTTCCAGATGGCGAGGAGCAACATCGCCGTTTGTCTGTCCTTGAAATTGCACGTATTCAAACATTTCCTGATTGGTATACATTTAGCGACGGTAGAAATATGAATGTTTCCGCTAATAATCGCCTCGATAAACAGTACAAACAAATCGGTAATGCCGTGCCTGTTTTACTTGCGAAGGCAGTTGCCACACCAATCGCTGAATGGGCGGTTGATTTTGTAGGAAACCGATTTATTGAACAATCACAACAACTAAATTTATTTTAAATGTTGTGAACAAATATATCATCTCCCATAAAATAAGGAAATTATATGTGCAATGATTGAAGCGATTGTATCAACTAGAACGAATCCACATGAAGCACTTAGTAGGAACAGAAATTATCCCAATATAGAAATTATAGGAATTTTTCAATCAAAATACCAACAAATAGCGCCCCTCTTTTATATTAGGAGCGCTATTTGCCTCTTTCCCGTTAACCTAATATTTCCTATTATAAAGTATTTTCAAAAATTTCTGTCTCCTCGTCTATTCTTTTGTTATACTAGAGCAAAAAAGTAGGGATTATATGATATATGATGTGATAATTGTTGGGGCTGGCTCGATGGGTATGGCAACGGGCTATTATTTAGCAAAGGCAGGAAAAAATGTTCTGATGCTTGATGCCTTTGATCCTCCACATGAAGAAGGCAGTCATCATGGAGAAACAAGAATTATTCGCTTTGCCTATGGCGAGGGGGCTAGTTATGTACCTTTTGTTAAAAGAGCAGGTGAATTATGGAGGGAATTAGAAGCGTTATCAAATGAATCCTTATTTCTACAAACAGGTGTTGTGAATGTTGGAGAGCCAACACATTCTTTTATTAAAAATGTAAAAGCTAGTGCCGAACTTTACGACTTAGCATTAGAACAATATTCAGCCGATACAGCTATGAAAAAATGGCCAGGATTATTCGTCCCTAAAAACTTTGTTGCTTGCTTTGAACCCACTGCCGGTGTTCTTCGTGTAGAAGCCTGCATTCTTGCCTATAAAAAATTAGCGATAAAGGCAGGAGCAGCATTACATACAAATGAAAAAGTTCAGTCCATTCAAGCGGGAAGTATTATAAAGGTACAAACCGAAAAAAATGTTTACGAGTCAAAACAGTTAATTGTCACTGCTGGTGCTTGGATTACGGAGCTATTACAAACAATGGACATTACCATCCCTGTTACACCTACTCGAAAAACCTTTGCTTGGTTTGAAGCGGATGAACAGCTCTATGGTAAAGATGTATTTCCAGCCTATTGTTTTGAATTGGCAGATTCCACGTACTATGGATTTCCAAATATTGATGGTGCAGGACTAAAGCTTGGTCGTCATGATGGTGGTGAGGCAATCAATCCAAATGATCCGCTTCGTCCGTTTGATGAACAGGATTCCATTGATTTACTTAACTTTATTCAGCAATTTATGCCACAGCATGGGGCATTAAAATATGGAAAAACGTGCAAGTATTCCATGACACCAGATGAAGATTTCATTATCGACTTTTTACCTGAGCATCAAAACATTATCGTTGCAGCAGGCTTTTCTGGACATGGCTTTAAATTTAGCAGTGCAGTTGGTGAGGTACTCACTGAGTTAACACTAAATGGAGAAAGTAAGCAGGATTTATCACTTTTTAGATTAAATCGTTTTAAATAAAATTACTTGTATATTCATACGAAATGCATTAGAGAGTAGCGTAAACTACTCTCTATATTTATCTATGCTTACCAAAAGGCTAAAGAACGTTTCTTCATCGATTCTCGATATTGCTCTGTTGAGATTGGTAATGATTTATTTATTTGATAATCCATAACTACACCATATTTTCGGACAACATCCATTTGATTAATTTCTCCGTTATTATACAGTTGCTCCACTTTTATAGGATCTGTCTCCAGCCATCTATGACGATTTCGGCGAATATAATCCCTTTCTTTTAATGTGGCAGCTATATCTACTTCAAATGCATCGATATCACGATCGATTTCATGGATCACAACACCATAATCAAGCTTAGCACGCTCAATTGAAACATATTCATCAATAACATCCTCTAATACAGCATTTACATCTCGTGCTAACGGGTCTCCTAAGCCCCCTCCTCCTGCTGAGGGACGAGTAAAGGAATCCCCTTCTTTCACTTCGATATTTGAGAAAATTGTACCTAAAAATGACTCATCCTTTTTACCTGGGTTTAAAATAGCTCCCTGTGCGATAGAAGGTAAGCCACCCATAATTCCCCATGTGATCGAGCGTGAACGATCACAGCAATACGACATCACTGTATGGTTGACATTTGTTAAAATGCCTCCCTTCTCGACACCACAACCACCACGGTATTTGCCTGGGCCTGCAGAATCTATTATTATTTCATGCTTTGTTGTAATCACTGGTGACAATCGCTCTTGCCCCTCACATGGCTGCACGCTTAGCCCTACTCCAAACACTGGCGAGGTTGTATTTGCACCATCACGATCAATACGCCCCCCATGTCCACCAGCCATCCAGTCATACCACATAAAATACTCACTACTATCCTGACGCTGATCATACCCACCGATTAATAAATATTCTAAATTAAATGAACATGCAATAGCTCGTTCAGGCATAATATTTGACCATAACTCGAAGCAAGCATTCATAATTTTCTCAAACGCCCCAGAACAATAGCCAGAGACAGCAACTGGGCTAGGAGCATTGACGACAGAGTTCTCAGGAAGATAAATTTTCACAACTCGATAGAATCCTGAATTTAGTGGGATATCTGGGAAGAATGTTTTAGTGCCTGCATAAGTGCCAGAAAGGGCTGAGCCAAACCCCGCATTTAAAAAGCAGCTAATATAAGGATGAGAATTACTTAAATCATACGCTATTTCTTTCTCTGTAATGGTCATTTTTACATGGATTGGGATAAGTCCATCTCCTACTTGTGGGTCCATATCGATATAGTCCACCGTTTCCCATTGACCTTTGGGTAGAGCTTTAATTTTCGCTCTCATTAATCGTTCTACATAATTTTGCACCTCTTCAAAGGCTACTAGTACTGTATCTATGCCGTACCTTCCAATCATTTCCTTAAGCTGCTTCTCTCCAACTTTTGCTGCTTCTACCTGAGAACGTAAATCTCCTATCCGTTCTTCTGGTATCCGCATATTCATAACAATAATTTTCACAACATCTGATAAATATTGACCTTTACTATAAATGCGTACAGGCGGAATACGCAATCCTTCTCCGTAATGCTCCTTGGCAGTAATATCAAAGGAACCTGGATTAGAGCCACCGACATCTGCCCAGTGTCCATTCGTTTGCATAAGAGCAATTAATTTTTCATCATGGAATACTGGTAAAATAACACGGACATCGCTAAAATGTGTGCCACCACGATAAGGATCATTCACTAGAAATACATCACCAGGATGAATATCATCTACGAAATCCTCTAATACAGCTTTTGCGGTTAAATGTAATGTCCCGACATGTACTGAAATATCTTGCGTTCCTTGCATCACTGTATTTCCCTGCGCATCACATAATGCACAGCTGAAATCTCGATTATAAATAACGAATGAATAGCATGTACGCAGCATTTGTTCAGCCATTTGATCAACTAAGTTCACAAAACCGTTTTTTAACACTTCAAATGTTACTGGATCTAAATTTCGAACCTTATGATGTGTCTCTAAATTCGTTGTACTCATCGCCCAATTCCTCCTTATCGAGTATTAGTTCACAGTAATAATGATATTCTTATATGCATCAACCTCTGCTGTAAAACCAGGTGGAATAACGGTCGTTGTGTCAAGTTGATCGATGATGGCTGGACCAGCAAAGTGTGTGTAAACAGGTATTTTATCGCGATAGTACACGTTTGTTTCAAAATATTTGCCCTCAAAATAAACAGAGCGAGTTTCCTTGAATGCATCTTCTAAAGAGCCCTCAGGAACATATTGCGGGAAATCTGGCTTTGGTACTGTTCCAATCGCCGTGACACGTAGACCAAAAATTTCAACAGCTTGGTCCTTATCGGAAAATGCAAATTCTCGTTCATGTTCCTGATGAAATGCTTCTAGTATTGCATCTAGAGAAGTTATTTCATCTGATACAAGAACGGCAAGAGATCGCCATTGTCCCTTATAACGGAGATCTATATAATTCGTTAAGGACGAGGTATTTTCTGCTATCCCTTCCTCCTCTAATAATGTTGTTGCTTCTATACGTAATGCACCAAATTGTTTGGTTAGTTCTTCGGCAGTTATCTCATCAAGCTTTTTTACATACGTTTTAGAAATATCATGACGAACATCGACAAGTAGACAGCCCATTGCAGCAGCTACACCTGGATGTGTAGGAATAATAACTTTTGGAATGTTTAAATCCTTTGCCAAATAGGCACCATGTAATGGCCCTGCACCACCAAAAGCAACAAGTGCAAAATCTCGTGGATCATAGCCTCTACGAACAGATATCAGTCGTACTGCATCACTCATATTGGCATTTGCAACATCTATAATCGCGCTAGCCGCCTCCTCAATCGTTTGATTGAAAGCGTTTGCGATTTTTTTCACGGCTTCTCTTGCCGCTTCTTTGTTTAATTGCATCGTACCATCCAATAAATCTACACCAAGACGCCCTAACACTAAATTTGCATCTGAGTTCGTTGGTTCTGTTCCACCTCGTCCATAGCAGGCTGGACCTGGAGCTGCTCCTGCACTTTGTGGTCCATTACGTAAAGAGCCCCCTTCATCCTGCCATGCAAGGCTACCACCCCCTGCTCCTATTGTTAATATTTCAATACTTGGGAAACCAATTGGATATCCATATTCTATTGACCAATCCTTTGTAATGCGAATATCACCCTTATACATAAGTGAAATATCAGTACTTGTACCACCCATATCTAAGCCAATTGCATTGTCAAATCCACACAGCTTTGCGATATGCTTACTTGCAATAGCACCAGCTGCTATCCCTGAGCTTGCTAGTCTAGCCGCATAACGTGGAACCGTACTTGAAGTCATGACGCCACCACCAGAATGTAACACTAAAATTTCTTCCTCATAGCCCTTTTTCTGCATTTCATTGCTTAACTTACAAATGTATTTACTCATAATTGGTCCGAGAACTGCGTTGATAATCGTTGTGCTCATTCGCTCATGCTCGAAAATTTCAGGAAGCACCTCGCTTGATATACAAACATAGACATCCGGTAGTTCCTCTTTTAAAATTTTTTTGACTTTCAGCTCATTCTCTCCATTGACATAGGCGTTGAGGAAGCAAACAGCAATAGATTGTGTACCTCTACGTTTTAATTTTTTGGCTAAAATCCGAACTTCCTCTTCATCAATAGCTTGAAGAATGTTCCCTTCATAATCTATGCGTTCTCCTACTTCAAACCGATCTCTCCGCTGAATATAGGGTCTAGCAGTATCCTTGTACGTATCCCAAATATCTTCCTTTGTCCCTCGACGAATTTCAATAACATCCCTAAAACCCTTTGTCGTTATAAGGGCTGTTTTCGGAAGCTTTCGTTCAATTAAGGCATTTGTTCCAACGGTTGTGCCATGAGAAAAAATTTTAATATTCTTCCCATTTAATCCTGCTTTTTCTACACCATTTAAAATTCCCTGCTCTGGATTTGAAGGTGTTGAAGATGTTTTTGTTACAAATACGTCTCCCGTCTCTTCATTAAAAACAAATACATCCGTAAACGTTCCACCAACATCAATTGCTAAACGACTTTGTGCCATAGTTATACCTTCTTTCGTTTACTTGGTTTGATGAAATACACAAAAATTCTTCATTATAAATCTTCTTTGATGAAGATAATACCTCAAGTGAATGCCGCTAGATTTCCTCAAAATATAGCAGTCACTATGAGAACAATCCGAGATCATTACACTGAGGCATATAGAATGTGTTATTGTTTGGCTGGATACTATTTAATTTCAAGATGAGTTAGATTTTTATTCAACCTTTGTACCAATTGTAATTGTTTTGAAGGTTGTAAAAAATTCCTTCGCCGCCTGCCCCTGCTCACGGGCACCGGTACTTGAGTTTTTCATTCCTCCAAATGGTGCTTGGGGCTCGGCTCCTCCTGTTTCATCGTTCACCTGTACAAGTCCCACTTCACTGCGATTAATAAAATCAAAAGCTTTTGGAATATTAGTAGTATAGATCGAAGCACTTAATCCAAAATCCGAATCATTTGATAAGTGAATCGCCTCTTCATAATCCTTAACCTTTATAACAGCTAGTACGGGACCAAATATTTCTTCATGGGCAATCGCCATATCATGTGATACATTTGTAAAAATGGTTGGATCGATGTAATACCCCTCTTTCATACCTTGAGTGGGACCACCACCAAATACAAGCTCAGCTCCATCTAGTTGTGCTTTTTCAATAGCGGCTAAAATAGAATCATATTGCCCCTTGGAGGATACAGGGCCCATTGTTACGCCAACCTCTATTTTTTTAGCCTCTTCTATTAACTGCTGCAGCACTTCTTCATAAACCGCTTCCTCAATATACACTCGACTTGTCGCTGTACAACGCTGTCCTGTTTGTTTCATGGCACCTTCTATCGTTAGTTTTGCAGCTTGTTTGATATTGGCATCCGCTAAAATGATGGCTGCATTTTTTCCTCCAAGCTCCAGTTGAATTTTTTTATTCGTTGATCCAGCAGTATCTAAAATACTTTGACCGACACTATTTGAACCAGTAAATGTAATCGCCCTTACTTCAGGAGCCTCCAATAAAATCTGCCCCACCTTTGAGCCACGTCCTTGGACTACATTTAACACATTTTCTGGTAAACCAGCTTGTTGAAATAATTCTCCTATTAATTTTCCGGTTAAAGCGGTTTCAATGGATGGCTTCCAAACAACTGTATTGCCATACACTAATGCCGGAGCAATCTTCCACAATGGAATGGCAACTGGAAAATTCCAAGGGGTGATTGCTGCAACTACACCGAGTGGCACACGCATTGTATATAATATTTTTGATTCATTGGCAGAAGGTAACACCTCACCTACAGCACGCATCCCCTCTTGGGCAAAATAACGCAAAATAGAAGCCCCTCTTTTCACTTCACCGAGCATTTCACTTTTCGTTTTACCCATTTCACATGAAGCTATTTCAGCTACTTGATCCATATTTTTCTCAAGTAAATCCGCTGTTAGTCGTAAAACCTCTCCACGTGCTACAGACGATGTATTTTTCCAGCCTTCAAATGCATTATGAGCCGCACTAACAACTTCCTTCGTTTCATCTAGTGTCAAAAGCTCCACTGTGCCAATACATTGGCTTGGTCTCGCTGGATTAAATTGTTCACGTACTTCTCTAACAACCGTTGTCATATTACTCCTCCTTCACAAAATTATTGTATTTATATTTCAACGATAGTTTTACGTATATATTCAAACGTTTCGTCTAATATACGTAGCATTTCGTCCAATTCTACTTTTGATAGAATAAGAGGAGGAGCAAAAACAACTGTATCTTGATCATAAGTAACCGTTCGAAGGATTAACCCTCGCTTCATTGTTTCCTGTACAAAAATAGGGCTAAGTGGAGACCCAAACAATTCACCTGTCTCACGGCTTTTTACTAATTCAATTGCTCCAAGTAACCCCAGTGTACGTACACGTCCGATAAAGCTATATTTTTCTTGCAGTGCTTGGAATCCCTTTAACATCGCATCACCCATGACCGCTGCATTTTCAACGAGATTTTCACGCTCAACGATTTCAATATTTTTCAAGCCGACTTGACAAGCAAGTGCATGACCACTGTAAGTGTAACCATGCATTAAAGTACCTTTAGAAAGCTCACAAAAGTCTTGATGCAGTTTTTCGGATATCACCACGCCTCCAAGTTGGGCATAACCACTCGAAACGCCTTTTGCGAAGCTCATCATATCTGGCACTACACCATAATGCTCCATCCCAAAAAATTTACCCGTACGACCAAATCCTGTGATGACTTCATCCGCGATCAATAAAATACCATACTCATCACAAATTTTTCGCACTTCTCTAAAGTAGTCCTTTTGTGGAATATTTACTCCACCTGCTCCTTGTACAGGCTCAGAAATAAATGCTGCCACAGTTTCAGGGCCTAATGCCTCAATAGTTTCACGTAAATTACGTACCGATTGGCTATAGACATAGTGGAAATCTGGAGCATGTGAATTAGTAAAATCACGAAATGCTTGTAAACCTGTTGCATTTGTAGCACCCATCGCTACACCATGGTAGGAGTGTGTACGTGAAATAATTTTTTGGCGCTTTGGCTGTCCTTTTAATAACCAGTAATGACGGGCTAGTTTAATCGCTGTATCGTTTGCCTCTGACCCACCTGAAGTGAAAAATACTGTGTTTAAATCTCCAGGAGCTAAAGAAGCAATTTTCGCTGCTAAACGAATCGCCGGTTCATTGCTAAATGTTGCAAAGCAGGAGCTAAAAGCTAATGTAGACATTTGCTCCTTCGCGACGTCTGCAATTTCTTGACGGCCATGCCCAATATTTACATTCCATAAAGAGGACATCCCGTCAATATAGACATTTCCTTCAACATCTTTTAAGTAAATGCCATTTCCTTCTGTAAAAATAACTGCTGGTCCTTGTGTTTGCTGTTGCTCAATTGACGATGTTGGATGTAAAAAATGCTTTTGATCTAATGTTTTTAGCTCTTCCTGTAATTGAATTGCCATCAATACCAACCTCTTTTCGTTTAAAATTTCCTACACTTTTTTAATAGCAACTCTCATGCCAACTGTTTAAAAAATTTCCTTCCATCAAAAAATTTCGGCATAAAAAGCAAAAGAGACATTCTCTTGATTGAAAATGCCTCTCCTATCCCTTGTTTTATTGATGAATTTCACTGATGCAGTTCATCATTGTTTTTGCATTACACCAAAAAGATTGTTGCGTTATCACCATTTACTATGCAAAAACGAAAATTTGATGCAATAATACATCACTACTCCTTATAAGAAATATGTCTTGTTAATTGGAATTTTTGTATTTTGCGTACTAATGTTGATTGATCACAGCCAAGTGATTTGGCTGCCTGCCTTATACTTGGATATTTAGACAATGCCTGTTTAATAATTTGCTTTTCAAACGCAGCTACTTGCTCCTTTAATGTGCCTCTAAATACCATTGGAACAGCTGATTCCTGTAAATTTGGTAGTTGCTCCACATTTTCGATATTACGAATATTCGTTGTATTACTATCTAATTCCTGTTGTACCGTAAATACTGTTATTTCTGGCTGTGTAGCTAATAAGCAAATTCGTTCCACCATATTTTTAAGCTGACGTATATTTCCCGGCCAATCATAAGACACTAATATTTTCATAGCCGAGGATTCAATTGTTCGATGAATCCCATATTTCTCTCCAATGACAGCTAAAAAATGATGAACTAATGGAATAATATCCTGGCGTCGTTGTCTTAACGGTGGAATTTCAATAGGGATGATATTTAAACGATAATATAAATCCTCACGGAAACTACCTTGTCTCACCATTTCTGCCAAATTACGATTCGTTGCTGCAATGATGCGGACATCAATAGAAATAGGCTTCCCACTACCAATACGCTGAACCTCTGACTCTTGGAGCACACGCAATAATTTTGCCTGTAGTAACAAAGGCATCTCTCCAATTTCATCTAAAAATACTGTACCACCTGACGCAATTTCAAATAACCCAGCTTTACCACCTCTAGATGCCCCAGTAAATGCTCCTCCCTCATAGCCAAAAAGCTCTGTTTCTAATAGATTTTCAGGAATTGCACTACAGTTAATCGTTAATATTTGTTTATGACTACGTCTACTATTTGCATGAATCAGTTTTGTAATTTCTTCTTTACCAACACCCGATTCACCACCGATTAGTACAGTAGAATCCACCTCTGCAATTCTCATCACACGATTTATAACATCCATCATTGCAGGAGATACAGCGATTAAACTACTTGTTGTCGCCTCCTTATTATGTAACATTTGTAGCTTGTTTTTAAAATTTTCGTTTTGAACCTCTAATTTTTTCACTTCTGTCTCTAATAGTTTTAACTGCGTCATATCACGTGTAATGGCTACTACGTATTGCAACTCACCATTTTCATCAAATATCGGCTTGCCCGTCACTAAAAAGCATTTTCCATTAATAAACGTTTGCAGTATGGTTACTTTTTCTTTTGATTCGATGACTTTCATGGATATAGAATCACTCATTAAACCTTCAGCTATTGCGTCTTTTGCATATCTTCCCATTAAATCGATACCGACAATTTCGATATCAATATCATTTTGAAATAATATTTTACCATCGCTATTACAAATGGTAATGCCATCTGATATGGAATTTAATACTTTGTTTGATAATGGATTCATAAAATCAAAATGGCTAAACTGCATTAATGGTCTAATAGTAAATAAACCACCTTGTGAAGTTTCTAATACATGAATAAAATAGCCCTCTGCCTCAAATGTTTCTGTTCCTTTGCTATATTTTTTTATTATTTTTTCAAGAAGCTCTATTTGGATATCACTTTTTACAATCACTTCATCATTTTTGACAAGAATAAAATGTTCATCTTTACGAAGTTCTGTTATCGACATATAGACCACTTCCTCTCAGACCAGAAAATATAAACTCTTCATACAAAAAATTCGCTCTCTTTCCACGGGTAATTTGCAAGCCTAAAGGTGCTGAAGACCTTCGCTTTATTGCTTGGCTTACTATCTCGCAGAATGGTCGCGAATTTTTTGTATGCTTATTTAAATCACTACGATTATCAATATGATTAGGAACATCACCATACTATTCTACTCTGAGGCTAGTTTTTCCTCTATTTGTTCTGCTGGCCTTGTTGACAGCTTTCGCATAATCATGAACAGCACAACTGAGACAATTAAAACAATTGTGCTTAAATAAAATTGAGAGCGTAATGATTCAATGAGCGCTTGGCAGAAATAAACAACTGTTAAAATACCAATTGTGACATACGAAAGGTATGGGAATAACCACATTTTAATCGATAATGGCTCATTTGAAACCTTGTCATAATAACGTCGGAAACGAATTTGAGAAATAGCAATAAAAATATAAACCGCAATCATCAATCCACCAACACAGTTACCTAAAAAATAGAAGATAACTTCAGGTGAAATGAAATATAGCATCGCACAAATATAAGCCACCACTGTGCTACCGATAATGGCAGGTACAGGTACTCCCCGCCGATTTTTAATTTGAGAAAAGATTTTCGGTGCATCACCCTGACGTGACATTTCAAGTAACATACGTGAGCTTGTATAAAGTGCCGAATTTAAAACTGAGATTAATGAAATAAAAATGACGATTTGAATAATTTGAGCAGCAATAGGGAGCCCTGCCATCGTTAAAATATTTGCGTATGGCGCTGCCAACATTTTTGTATCATTCCAAGGTAATATTAACACCATAATAGCTACTGAGCCTACAAAAAATAGCCCTAATCGAAACACGACATTACGAATGGCACGAACAATATTTTTAGCTGGATTTTCAGACTCTGCTGCCGCAATAGCCGCTACCTCTGCACCGCAAATTGAGAAAATGACAAATACAATAGCTGTGAAAATTGGAACAATACCATTTGGTGCAAATCCACCGAATTCTGTTAAGATTCCTAGCCCCTTTGCTTCATAGTTTGGCCAAATGCCTAAAATCATAGCTAGCCCAACTACTAAAAATACAATAATGGCTGAAACTTTGACGAAGGAAAGCCAATATTCGAATTCCCCAAATGATTTTACAGAATAAATATTGATGATGGTCATTAACAATGTGATGCCAATACTCCCAACCCATATTGGTATAAACGGGAACCAGTTATGCAGCATTCCTCCAATAAGTGCCGCCTCTAACCCCACAATAAATACCCAGCTTGCCCAATATAGCCAGCCAACAGTAAAGCCTGCCCATGGACCAATATACTTTCCTGCATATGAAGCAAATGAACCTAACTCTGCCGAACCATTAGCCTTTTCCCCTAGAACAATTTCTCCTGCTGCCATTTCACCAACCATTTGCATGATTAAAACAATGAGTAAGCATGCAATTGCATATGAAACGACCGCTGCTGGACCAGTACTTAAAATGTTTTTTCCTGTACCAACGAATAGCCCTGTACCAATTACCCCTCCAATGGAAATCATTGTAATATGCCGTGTTTTCAGTGATTTTTGCAAAGCTCCCATTAAAGCACCCCTTTAGTGTTTTATGTAGACATTTACTAGCCCCTTTCCTCTAATTCAATGTCTACCATTTAATAAGCAAATTGGATGCCAACTCTATTCAATTATTAAAAATTTCAAATAATTATCTATCCATACCTCCAATTGTTGTCATTTAAAATGATTGGTTCTTGAATAGACTCATATGCAGTTTCGAATATTTGATGCAAATATACATCATTGACACTTCATTTACATCATCTATCCATATGACCGATTAAATGAGCTCAAAATGTTCATTTCCTCTCTGTACTTCGCTACTGTCCGTCTAGAAATTTGAATCCCTTCTCCACTTAATATTTTAGTAATTAGCTGATCCGTTAAAGGCTTTTGTTTATCTTCACCTTCGATCAACTGTTTAAGTCGCTTTTTAATATACATAATAGAATCCATTTTTCCTGAACTATTCATTACTCCTTTTGTAAATAACGTTTGTAAAGCATATACACCGTGAGAGGTTTTTATATATTTTCCACGAACAGCACGACTAATCGTTGATACATGTAAACCTAAAATGTCCGCCACATCTTTTAAACGCATGGGCTTTATGGCTCCAAGCCCTTGATGGAAAAAATCTTCTTGCAATTTCACTAGTAATCTAGCTAGTTCGTAAAGTGTCTTATCGCGTTGCTCAATTCCTTGTAGTAATAACAGAGCATCTTTCATTGTGTCTCGGAAATATGTTTTACAGTTTGGATCATTCTTTAATATTTCTACATAATTTTTATCAATTGTAACGGTTGGTACATATCCACGGTTTAATTTAATCAACCATTCCTCATCCATTTTCTCCACTTCAATTTCAGGAATGACATATGGAATCGCTTCCAATTTATCTCCTGTTATTACTGGTTGTAAATTTTTTATATAGTCCAAAGTTTTTTTTACTTCATGTATTGGCGTTTTGTACTTTTTACTTAATTGTTTAATGGCTTGTGCAGCCACTAACTCTAAATCATCTTTGATAAATTGGTAGGTCGATTTGGGCGCAAGCTCATCTCTTTCTACTTGAATTAGTAAATATTCTTTCGTATTACGCGCCCCTACCCCTATTGGCTCAAATGTTTGAAGTAAGTCCAATAGTGCCTCTACATGCAAATTACTTGTTTTAAATCTAGCAGCCACCAATTCTACATCAACATCTAAAAATAAACGGTCATCTAAGGATTGAATTAAAAACGTTAAGATTTTTAAATCCTTTGAAGAAAGGTTTTTATGCATAGGCACCTGTTCCAATAAAAACCGTTCATAGCTTTCTTTTGCAGCCAGCCCCATCTCAACCAAATTAAACAAATTACTTTCTGATTCATAATATTGCGAGGAGAAATTCTTAACAGAACAGCTTGCTAATTGGAAAATTTCCTCGTATTGACTTTTTAAAGTAGCATCAGTAACAACTAACAGAGGATTTTCATTGGCCTTGTCATAAATGAACTGTTCAAGCTCATTTGTGGAGTATTGCAGTATTTCTAAATGCTGTACAAGCTGTGCTGATAAAACTTGCATTACTTTTTGGGAAGTTTTGATAGCCATTTGCATGCCCTTACCTCCATAACAGAATTTTCTACATAGTAACATGTTTATTCTGCATTTTACCATTTTTTTATTAAAAATATTACTTCCACCTCATCACTTATCCTTCCGCAGATAAAAATTTTAATAATTCAAAAAATACATTGACTCCATTCATAAGAAGTCATAAAATACACATATAAAATAATAGTTACCACATTGCGGTAAAAAAGGAGGAATGATGAAATGTTTCAATTACCAACGGTGCAATTTACAGAAGAACAGGAACAATTTCGCTTAGAGGTTCGAGTTTTTCTACAGGATGAATTAGTAAAAGGGACCTTCACACAAAAATGTGATTCTTGGTTAAGTGGAGATGATCCTGAATTTTCCAAATTAATTGGTCAAAAAGGCTGGATTGGCTTAACTTGGCCTAAAAAATATGGTGGCCAAGAACGAAGTACTATAGATCGATATATTTTAACAGAAGAATTTTTAGCTATTGGCGCTCCCGTTGCAGCACATTGGTTTGCTGACCGCCAAACAGGTCCACTTCTTTTACGGTATGGAACAGAGGAGCAGCGTGAATTTTTCTTACCACAAATCGTGAAAGGCGAATGCTACTTTGGCATAGGCTTAAGTGAACCTAATAGTGGGTCTGACCTAGCTTCAGTCAGTACACGTGCTGAAAAAGTAGATGGCGGATGGATTGTAAATGGTCAAAAAATATGGACAAGTAACGCTCACCTTTGCCATTATATGGTGACCTTAGTACGTACAAGTCCCTTTGACGGAAAACATAAACATGCAGGGCTTAGTCAGCTTATCATCGATTTACAGGCACAGGGTGTAACCATTGTTCCCATTAAATTTTTAACAGGTGAGCATCATTACAATGAGGTGTTCTTTGATAACGTTTTTGTCCCAGACAATATGGTTGTTGGAGAAATCGGTAATGGCTGGGCACAAGGATTAGCAGAGCTCGCCTTTGAGCGCAGTGGTCCAGAGCGAATATTGAGCACATTCCCATTAATTGATGAGCTTATTCATGAGCTAAAGCGCCAAAACAATTCACAAGGATTAATGCAAGCATCCAAAATTGTTGCTCGTCTTTGGAGTTTACGAAATCTATCAATTGGTGTGGCTCAGCTTTTAGAATCTGGCAATAGTGAAGACGTATCTATTCCAGCAGCACTTGTAAAAGCTCTCGGAACGAAATTTGAGCAAAGTATTCCTGAAATAACACGTCTAATCATACAGACTTATCCTTCACTTGATGCTGATCGTAAAATTGATCGCTTTATGGCCCAGTCTATTTTACATGCTCCAGGCTTTACTATTAGAGGTGGAACTTCAGAGGTATTATATGGCGTTGTAGCGAAAGGAGTTGTAGCACAATGAGTGAGATGAAAGACATGATTATGGATGTTGTTGAGCGCATGTTAAAGGAAAATGTGGATAAAGATTTAGTCGATACTGTAGAACAAGGTGATTGGGCACCAGCCTTATGGGAATTATTCGAAGAAAATGGTATGACGGTTGTAGCTGTTACCGAAGAAAATGGAGGTGCGGGGGGCGATATTGAAGATTTATTGAATATTGTTCGATTAACAGGAAAATACGCTGCACCGATTCCATTTATCGAAACAACCTTTGCGAACTATTTGCTGGAGTATTCAAAATTACAGGTACTAGAAGATTTAGCGACATATAGTTTATCTAAGAACCAAGTCTTTACGTTAGAGAACGGGACATTAACAGGTGAGGCTCATCATATTCCTTGGGCACGTCACGTGAAGCACCTAGTAACGCTTGCTCATAGTACAGAGGGTACACACCTTGTAGCAATAGATTTAAGTCAGGCTGATATTAAACATGGCACAAATTTAGCAGGCGAGCCGCGTGATACAGTGACATTCCAACATGCACTAGTTTCACAATTGTCTGCTGGGCTATCTCCTGATGAAATACACACTTTAACAACCCTCTGTACCGCCTTTCAATTAGCCCTGATGACTGGTGCTATCGATAAAATAAATGACTTAACCGTTCAATATACGAAGGAGCGTGAGCAATTCGGTCGACCAATTCACCGCTTCCAGCTTGTTCAGCAGCATATCGTTCACTTAGCAGGTGAAACGGCTATCGCATTAGCTGCATTTAATAATGTAACCGAAGCCCTTCTGACAAACAATGAAAATAGTGAGGTTGCCTATGCCCGCATTCGTTTTGAAGAGATCATTCAAGCAGTGACAACCATCTCACACCAAGTACATGCAGCCATCGGTACTACCCACGAACATAGTTTACATCAATTTACACGTAGACTTTGGGCATGGCGGGACGAAGGAGTAGATTCCTCTTATTGGGCTAATATCGTAGCATTACAGCTGATGGAAAATAGCGAGGATAGTCTTTGGGCATATTTAACTACTTCTAATAGTAGCTCTCCACTATTTAAAATAGAAGGATGAAGTTTACAGTAAATACATTCAATTTAAACCAATAACCTAAAGGGAGTGTTTTTCAATGACTGATTTACTTTTTGAAGTGCGAGATCATATTGCAACAATTACGTTAAATAGACCTGAGGCATACAATGCTTTTAGTGAAGAAATGATTACTGAATGGATAAAAGCGCTTGAAATTGTTCGTGATTCTAACGATATTCGAGCTGTAATTGTGAAAGGTAATGGAAAATCCTTCTGTGCGGGGGGCGATATTAAAGCCATGCAAGCAGGTGAAGGCTTTTTCCAAAGTGAAGAGGATATCTCTTCTACAGGTTTAGCACGAAAAAATTCACTTTGGAAAAAGATTCAACGTATCCCTCTTCTCCTTGAAGAAATTGATAAACCTGTAATTGCACAGGTGCATGGCTTTGCAATGGGGGCTGGGCTTGATATGGCCTTAATGTGTGATATTCGGATTGCCGCAAAATCTACAAAGATTTCTGAAAGCTATATTAACGTTGCAATAGTGCCTGGTGATGGTGGAGCATATTATTTACCAAAATTAATTGGTATCGATCAAGCATTGGATATGTTCTGGACCGCTCGTGTACTAACTGCAGATGAAGCAAAAGACAAAGGTGTTGTAACATTTGTTGTGGATGACCATGAGCTGGAAGAATATACAATGAATTATGCAAGGGACTTAGCAAGTCGCCCAACCACGACATTACAATTCATTAAGCGAGCTGTTTATCAAAGTCAACGCATGGATTTACGTACTGCCCTTGATTATATTTCATCGCAAATGGCAATTGTCACAGAGCTAGATGACTTTAAAGAGGGTGTAAGCGCGGTTGTAGAAAAACGTAAGCCTGTTTATAAATGAGTGTAGGAGGAGAAATGATGCAACCTCTTGAAAATATTCGAGTACTGGACTTATCTCGCGTTTATGCTGCCCCTGCCGGCTCCATGATGCTGGCAGATTTAGGAGCAGAAGTAATTCGCATTGAACATCCAAATGGCTCCGATAGTATGCGAGATTGGGGACCGTTTGTGCAAGAACAAAGTACGTACTATCTATGTGCTAACCGAAATAAAAAATCAATCCTACTAGACTTAAAAACAACAGAGGGTAGAGAAAGATTTAAAGATCTTGTCAAAGATGCAGATATCGTACTTGAAAATTTTAAAACTGGGGATATGGCACGAATGGGGCTAAGCTATGAGGAGCTGAAAAAAGTAAATCCTCGACTCATCTATTGTGCGGTCACAGGCTTCGGGCAAACTGGTCCTCTTGCACACGAACCTGGCTTTGACCCCGTTATTCAAGCAATGAGCGGCTTAATGCATGTCACTGGCTCACCTGAGGGAGAAGCAACAAAGGTGGGTGTACCTATTGCAGATATTTTAACGTCTAATTATGTTGTAATTAGTATTTTAACTGCCTTACGAGTACGAGACCTAACTAATCAAGGTCAATTTATAGACTTAGCTTTATTAGATGTCCAAATGAGCAGCTTAGCAAATGTAGCAAGTGCTTATTTAAATACAGGCTTTTCCTCACAACGTCTAGGGAATCGCCATAATAATGTTGCCCCGTATCAAGTATTTCAATGTGCAGATGGTCCCTTAATGATCTGTGTTGGGACAGATGGACAGTTTCAAAAGTTTTGCGCGATGCTGAAACATGAGGAATGGGCAAAGGATCCGCGCTTTATATCAAATACCCTGCGTAAGCAGCATGAGGCTGACCTTGTACAGATGATAGGTACTATTACAATTACTAAAACTCGGGATGAGTGGATTACATTATTACAGCAGTATAAAATTCCTGGTGGTCGTGTAAATACGATTGCTGAGGCACTAGCCCAACCTCAGTTGATCGCACGTGATATGGTTGGTGAACTTGAGCACGAACAATATGGGACAATCAAATTTATTAAAAGTCCATTAAAATTTTCCAATTTAAATATTCAATATAAATTAGCACCACCGATACTTGGAGAACATACAAACGAATTCCAAAAACCCTCTCTCCTCTAATCAATTTACGCTATAATAGAAGTAATTTTTATCTTATTAAGATAAAAGCTTCAATAAAAAGGAGCAGATTTTGACAATAAAAGTCTGATATCCTGTAAATAAGATTTTAGTAGGTGTTGAGATGAATCAAGAGATTTTCGAAAAAAACTATACAATGTCATCACTGCACAAAGCTATTAAAGTATTAAAAGCTTTTACAAAAGATGAACCAAGCCTTTCTCTTACCGAGTTAAGTAAAAAAACAGGGATAAGCATCTCTAGTTTACAGCGCTTCGTTTCTACCTTTGTATATGAAGGCTTTCTGCATAAAGATGAACGTACAAAGCGCTATCAATTAGGGCATTCGCTTCTATACCTAGGAAATTTAGTTAAAGAAGAATCGAGTCTAATTATTGTTGCAGAGCCCATTTTAAAGAAGTTAAATGAAGAAATTGGCGAGAGTGTTTCCATGAATATAATTGATGGATTGGAAAGACGCTGTATATTAAACTACGATTCAACCTACCCGCTTTCAACAAAGATGTTTGTTGGGGACACGTCTCCTCTTTATGCGGGAGCTTCTTCTAAAGCATTGCTCGCATTTATGTCAAATGCGGAGGACTATGTTGGGAATATAGGACTTGAACCAATCTCGGATAAAACCATTCTTTCCAAAGAGCAGCTATGGGAGGAATTACTGCAAATTCGTAAACAACGATTTGCAAAAAGCAGTAGTGAACGTGTACGAGGTGCCTGCTCGCTATCGGCTCCGATTTTAGATGCTTCTCGGCAAGTTATTGCCTCTGTGTCATTGGTCATACCTGAAGTACGATACAGTGACTATGATGAAAATCAACTAATTCACACCATTCAAAGCGTTGGCTTAGAAATCGAAAAACAATTATTTTAAAATAATCCCGAACGAGCTCACACCTCATTCGGGATTTCTTCATGCAATTACATGATTAATTTAAAAAAATCATTCCAATGATTCAATCGCGGCAAATCTACTTGCTGATTATAGGATTGATTTTTTAGGATTACTTTTGTTGCTACATTGCCAAGTGTTTCTAACACTGCTGGTTTATCGTCAACATAGACATCTAAGGCAAGCTTCTGAATAATTTCTACTTTTTCTATATCCTGCATACCACAGAAAAAGTGACCATCTTTGATTGGAAAGCCCTGTGCTCTCATCCATTCCTTTGTACGCTCACAATACTGCTTTGGACGCGATGTAATGTAATAAATTTCATGTCCCTGCTGTGCTAATAATTGAAGTGTCTCAAGAGCTCCCTCAAAGGAAGGGCAGTCTGTAAAATAGATTTCCTCCATGGAGTTATTCCACAGCTTTGCTCCTTCTATGTCTGTTAACCCAAACGGTTCATGTATTTCCACCCTTTGCAATGTTTGAAATACCTCTTGCGCAATATTTTTACCTAATTTTTGATTATAGAGTGAAAAGGCGTGCGCACGTAAATCAATGAGTGTGTCATCTATATCAAAGCCAAATTTCATGTTTATTTTTCTTCCTTTCAGGACGCCTTGTTGATAAAGTTTGCTGCGAAGGTTTGCTCTTTTTCTAGTTGTTTTGTCAAAACTTCTTCAATAGCTTGCGCGCGCATATCTTGGAATTTTTTCACATCAAATTGAGCAAGTGACTCTTTCTTTAACAGCGATGCTAAACAATCTGCATCCTTTAACGCACTGTTGAGACCAAATGCCCCTGTTGGTGTCATCGTATGAACAGCATCTCCTAGTAAAGCAATACCTTCTGTTCCCCAGCTTTCACAATGGCTGCTGAAAACATCAAGCAAGACAAAGTCATGCCAAGAGGTAATCTGTGTTCTAACTGAGTCTGCTAATTCCGGAAATGCCACTGAAAGTTGATGAATAAACGGGGTAAAATCCTGTTTTTTTAATTGTGCAAAACTTCCCTGTTCAATATTCCACCCTATCTGAATAAAGCCACCAACCTGCGTAAACAATGATAGCTGTTTATCCCCAATTAAGGCCATTTTTATAGACGGCTCCCAGCCCTGTGGAGCCAAAATTTTTGCCCAAAGTAAATCAAAGCCATGCTTACGCTTTTGAATATCGATTTTTGCTTGCTTACGAATAGTAGAATAACGACCGTCAGCACCAATAATTAACTGACTGTCAATTTCAATAGTCTCCCCATTTTTTGTTGCTACAACGCCTATATACCTACCAGAGGAATCCTGTAGAAGCTGCGTTACTTTAGTATGTAGGAGGCATGAAAAATGAGGAAATTGCTGTGCCTTTTGTAAAATTCCCTGTAATAAATTTGCTTGAGGTACATGAATCCCTAAATGTCCTGCAGCTTCATTAGGATAGATTGTTTTAAAAGCTTTCCCTTCTGCGTAATATTCAAGCTTCTCCATACGTAATACGCCGAGTGCTTCGACTGCTTCAAAAAGCTGATGACTTTTCAAAACAGCCTCCCCCTCCTCATTTAAATGCTCACCACGAAATGCCTGACCAAGTGCTGCATTTTGCTCTAATAGTATGACAGAAAGACCTTTTTTGGCTAATAAATAGGACAGTAATGCACCACCTGGCCCTGCGCCTACGATACAAACATCGGCTTGATAATTCACTTGCCTTCACCCTTCTTTGGATAAGCAATAATACGTAAATCCTGCCCGATCTTATCAAAGGATGCAAATTCAACATCCCATGATTCATCCATTGTAGAAGGATTTGGGCCAGTAAATGGTGTCAAGGATAATTTTCCTCCAAGAACCTTTGGAGCTATATAAATTACATATTTATCAATGGCACCCTGTTGTAAAAAGGAAGCATTTACTGTGCTACCGCCCTCCACTAAAATATCAGTAATACCATATTGATAGAGCTTATCAAGCATATCATCAATCATAAGACCCTCTTGATTACGGCGCACTGGAATAACTGTCACACCTTGTTCTTGTAGGGTTGCTATCTTCTCTAAACTTGCATCCTCATCACAGACAATAATCGTGTTAGCTTCTTTCACATCTAGTACGTGAGCATGTACTGGTATGCGGAGTGTGCTATCCATAATGATACGTACTGGATTTTTCCCGTACCCCTCTTGTAATCTTGTTGTCAAGGAAGGATTGTCAGCTATCACCGTGCCAACCCCAACTAAAATCCCATCTACTTGATGTCGAATATGATGAACATCCTGACGAGCCTCCTCACCTGTCACCCACTTAGAATGACCTGTATGGGTCGCGATTTTTCCATCTAATGTCATCGCGTACTTTGAAATGATAAATGGTCGTTTTGTTAACATATTATGGATAAAACGTTCATTTAAGCGTTGAGCCTGCTCTTCCAGCACGCCTACAGCTACCTCAATCCCTGCATCGCGCAGCAATTGAATACCACGTCCAGCCACAGCAGGATTTGGATCTTGCATGGCAACCACAACACGCTTAACCTCAGATTCCTTCACTAATTTCGCACAAGGAGGTGTTTTTCCATAATGTGAACATGGTTCAAGTGTTACATAAAGCGTGGCACCTTTCGCATGTTCTCCAGCCATATGGAAAGCATGAACCTCTGCATGTGGTTCACCCGCTTTTCTGTGTAAACCTGTTCCTACAATTATGCCGTCTTTTACGATTACTGCCCCAACAAGTGGATTGGGATTTGTATTGCCTCTTGCACTAGCAGCTAAATCCAGTGCTAATTGCATATATTTCTCATCTGTCATCATCTCGCAACTCACCTCACTTCTCTCCTCGTATATGTCCAGATTTTTCAACCTTTGTATCTAAATAAAAACGATTTGTCTCTGTCAGACCTCCCCATAATGGGACATGTCCTTCTGCTGCTAAGCCATGTGCCTGTAATGCTGCAAGCTTTTTCGGATTATTCGTAATTAACGTAACTGGCTTGGAGCGTAGAGCACCTAATACGGTAATTGCCTCTTCATAGGAACGAGTATCGTCTGAGAAGCCTAGTGCATGATTTGCTTCAACCGTATCCAATCCCTCTTCTTGTAATAAATAAGCAAGAGATTTGGAGAATAAACCAATGCCACGCCCCTCATGATCCGCTAAATAAAAAATAGCTCCACTGCCATGCTCCACAATCATTTTCATCGATGCATGTAATTGATAGCCACAGTCACAGCGCTGACTACCAAAAATATCACCTGTATGACATATACTATGCATACGGATTAAAGCATCGTCTGTGTGGGTAAAATCACCATAAACAAGCACTGAAGATTGTTGTGAGAAAGCTAAATTGGCTGAATTTAAACCGTCAATGATTTCTTCTTTCGATAAATTTGCATCTATTTTTAGCCAGTTATACCATTGAAAAATGGTTGAAAAATCACCTTGTTTCACTGGTAACTTTACTGGCCCAACTAAACAAATATTTTCTGTTTTAGAGTGCTGTACAATAATCATTTTATCTTTCACTATATCCATAACTTTTGTTGTAATTGTCATTTTTTATCCAACCTTCTATTGTTAGCAGCTAGTTTATTTTACTAACTGAGCACGTATATTTTCACATCACTTACATAACGTAACTTAGTTTATAATAATAACTAATAACTGTCAAATAACTGCTCCTATTCTATAACTAAAAATATATAGAAACGAAAACTGTTATAAGACGTTTTAATGATATACTAATAGCTTATGGAGATGCTATTTTTTCTGTGCAGGCTAGTCTATAATAAGCTGAGGTAATTGTAATGATGAAAGGAAGTTTAGAATGAACTTAGAAAAGAATGTTCAGGTGAAGCAGCCAAAATATCAGCAAATTGCAGTCGATCTTGCTTCAAAAATTGTAGAAAGAAAATATAGTATTGGCGATAAAATTTATGCAAGATCCTCTCTTGCAAGTCAATACAATGTATCTGCAGAAACCGCAAGAAGAGCTATCGCAGTTTTACAGGACTTAGAAATCGTAGAGGCATCAAAAGGCAGTGGCGTCATTATCAAATCATACGAGAAGGCAGCACATTTTGTCCGACAATTTCAAGATGTTCAGTCTGTCCATGAGCTACAAACTGAGCTGATGATTAGTATTCAGAAACAGCATCAAGAATTATTAAACCTACAGGATAAAACGAAACAGCTTATTAGTCGAACTGAACATTTCCGATCCGTCAATCCGTTTATCCCTTATCAATTAGAAATGACCGTCGAAAGTCCTTGTATCCATCAAACAGTACAAGCTTTGAATTTTTGGCAAAATACATCTAGTACGATTGTTGGTATCCGCCGAGGAAATGAATTATTACTATCACCTGGTCCATATGTTTCGTTAGAGGAAGGTGATATTATTTACTTTATTGGTAATGATGAAAGCTTCGCTCGTGTTCAGAGCTTTTTATACCCAAATTAAAATCCGCTTAAGCGCTGATATAACAGCGTTTAAGCGGATTTTTTCTTATTTGCCGATTTGACAAAAGTAACAACTCTTTGCTAGTCTTAAGTTGTTACTTGTTTATTATTGGGTATCATTACCCTCAAATAGTGTTTATCTTCATGCAGCAAATGTTTGTAGCGAAAATGGAATGTCGGCTATAGAATACTCCCACCTCTATAGGTGATGAGATGCAGATGTGAAGATATAGTCTCTGGCAAATGTCACGGAATTTGAGAATAAAGAAAGATGCAGACACTATTCAAAACCGGACGAAATATTTATTTGTGCAACAGCACATTTACGCCAAGGCTAAATTATTCTTCGAAAGGAGTGGTTCTATGGAAAAAATAAAAGTGGAACATGTTTCAAAAGTATTTGGGAAACATATTCCTCAAGCATTAGAACTCGTCAAGCAACAAAAAAGCAAGACTGATATCTTAAAAGAAACAGGTGCAACTGTTGGTGTCTATGATGCAAGTTTTACAGTAAATGAGGGTGAAATCTTCGTAATCATGGGATTATCAGGGAGTGGAAAGTCAACACTTATCCGGCTTTTAAACCGACTGATTGAACCTACCAGTGGAAACATTTATATCGATGGAGAAAATATTTCGTCAATGGGTAAAGAAAGTTTACGAAATGTCAGAAGGAACAAAATGAGTATGGTTTTTCAAAACTTCGGTTTATTCCCCCATCGTACACTTCTTCAAAATACCGAATACGGCCTTGAAATTAGAGGCATTTCAAAGGAAGAACGTCAAGCAAAAGCGGAACAGGCACTCGCAAATGCTGGCTTACTCGCATATAAAGACCAATTTCCGAATCAACTATCAGGCGGTATGCAACAACGTGTTGGATTAGCACGGGCACTTGCCAATGATCCTGAAATATTACTAATGGATGAAGCTTTTTCAGCACTTGATCCATTAATTCGGAAAGAAATGCAAGATGAATTACTCGATTTACAACGAACATTGAAGAAAACCATTATATTTATCACCCACGATTTGAATGAAGCATTGCGTATTGGAGATCGTATTGCCATTATGAAGGATGGCTCCATTATTCAAATTGGCACGGGAGAAGAAATTTTAACAAACCCAGCAAATGATTATGTAAAAACCTTCGTGGAAGATGTTGATCGTTCTAAAGTATTAACTGCCGAAAATGTTATGGTACGCCCTGTATATGTCAATGTTGACTTAGATGGTCCTGCCGTAGCCCTTAAGAGAATGCGCCAAGAGGCTGTTAGTTTGCTGATGGCGGTTGACAAAAACCGTCATTTAAAAGGCTATATTACGGCTGATGACGCCCTGGCAGCTGCTAAAAAGCATGAACAAACCGTGCATTCCATTGTTCAATCAGAGGTGTTAACCGTTCCACCAGATATGCTATTACAGGATATTTTAGGTTTGATTCATAATTCTCCTACTCCTATTGCAGTTGTAAAAGATGAGCGCTTACTTGGAGTTCTCATTCGTGGCGTTGTCATCGAAGCATTATCAACTAGCGATGAGGAGGCTGTAACACATGAATAATTTTTTAGACAATATTCCAAAAATCCCGCTTGCTCCATGGGTAGAATCAGCTATGGACTGGTTGACGAGTAATTTTTCAGTGTTGTTTAACGCTATTCAGAAATCTGGAAAACTACTCATGAATCAGGTCACTGATTTATTAATAAACATTCCTGCCATTATTCTTATAGTACTTGTCGTCATTTTTGCCTTTTTCATCACAGGCAAAAAGTTTGGGCTCGCTGCATTTTCATTCATAGGTCTGCTATTTATTTATAACCAAGGCTTATGGTCACATCTGATGGAAACAACCACACTTGTACTTTTCTCAAGTATTATTTCAATCATTATTGGAATTCCACTTGGCATCCTTATGTCCAAGTCTAATGTAGCAGAAAATATTATTAAGCCTATACTCGATTTCATGCAAACAATGCCTGGCTTCGTATACTTGATTCCGGCAGTTGCCTTCTTTGGCATTGGAATTGTACCTGGTGTCTTTGCATCGGTTATTTTTGCATTACCTCCAACAGTACGTATGACGAATCTCGGTATTCGCCAGGTTCCAAAAGAATTAGTGGAAGCTGCTGATTCCTACGGCAGTACGGCAAGCCAAAAATTATTTAAAGTGGAGATTCCACTCGCAAAATCAACCATCATGGCAGGTATTAACCAAACCGTTATGCTTTCACTATCAATGGTGGTCGTTGCCTCAATGATTGGTGCTCCTGGACTTGGCCGTGAAGTATTAACTGCATTGCAACGTACACAAGTCGGTAATGGATTTGTGGCAGGTTTAAGTTTAGTAATCTTCGCGATTATTATTGATCGTTTAACACAAAGCTTTAATAAAAAGAAAGCAGCTTAGAAAAACCATAGCAACTATGATGCGTTTTTTTCAAATTTATAAATGAGAAAGGAAGATTCGATGAAATTGAGAACTTTATCTAAATTAGGGATGGCTTTAGGTCTTGGCTTTATGCTTGCCGCATGTAGTGGCGATGATTCTAACAAGAGCAGTGGAGACTCAAAGGATGTCAACCTTGCCTATGTGGAATGGGATACAGAAATTGCTTCCACTAATGTCGTTGGTCAGGTGCTAGAGGACTTAGGGTATAATGTAACATTAACACCGCTTGATAATGCCATCATGTGGGAGGCTGTTTCAAAAGGTGAGGCAGATGGAATGGTGGCTGCTTGGCTACCCCATACGCATGCCTCTCAGTACGACAAATATAAGGCTGATTTAGATGAGCTAGGTGAAAACCTGGCTGGTGCAAAAATTGGTTTAGTAGTACCAAGCTATATGAAAGTAAACTCAATTGAGGATTTAGCAAATGAGGCTGATCATACAATAACAGGTATAGAGCCTGGTGCAGGAATCACTGCTGCTACTGACAAGGCGTTAGAGGAATACGATAACTTATCAGATTGGAATCTAGTAACATCTTCATCTGGTGCCATGACAACTTCCCTTGCGAAAGCCCTTAAAAATAAGGAAGAAATTATCGTAACAGGCTGGTCTCCACACTGGAAATTCGCCAAATATGATCTAAAATATTTAGAAGATCCAAAGGGTGTTTATGGTGGAGAAGAAACAATTAATACATTCGTTCGCAAAGGCTTAAAAGAGGATCAACCAGATGTCTATTCTGTCCTAGATAATTTCCATTGGACATCAGAAGATTTAGAAAGTGTAATGCTTGAAATTATGGATGGCAAAGATCCAAAAGATGCCGCTAAAGACTGGATAGAAAAAAATGCTGATACAGTAGCTGAATGGACAAAGGATATAAAAAAATAAAGGGCTTTTTAACCCGAGTGAATAAATTGTGAAAGGCAGAAACGTTGATTTAACAACGTTTCTGCCTTTTCAATTTCATGTGATTTTACTCCAAAAGGAACTTATGAAATGAGGGCACTGAAAAACATTTTTTGTGGCAAATCAACATTTTCAGTGCCCTCCATGAGACAGCGCCTATTCTTATTTTACGATAGTAATTTCAAGGATATTGCTGCTCCTAGAACCAATGCAATACAAAGAATACGTCTCCAATCCCTAGATTCATTGAAGAACAACATACCTAGCAATGCCCCACCCGCAGCTCCAATTCCTGTCCAAATGGCGTAGGCTGTGCCCATCGGTAAAGTTTCCATAGCATATGCTAGGCCAGCAAAGCTTAAAGTAAATGCAAAAATCAATAGTGCCAAATTTTTAATGCTCTTGGTATCATTATATTTGCTAATCATATAAACACCCATCATCTCACAGAGCCCTGCAATCACTAATGCTATCCATGCCATTATTCACTCACCTCTTTATCTTTCGGCTCCCCAGTCACCAGCTTTAAGCCCACAACCCCTGCAAGTAACACCACAATACATAAAATTTTAGCTATTTTCCATGGCTCTCCAAATAGCAAGCTATCCGCACACACCGTTCCCGCTGTACCTAAGCCGACAAATACCGCATAAACAGTTCCGACAGGAAGACTCTCCCCGGCCTTAATTAATAAATAAAAGCTCACAAAAATAGCAATAGCTGTACCGATCCATTCAATACTATTTCCCGCATGCTTCAAGCCTATGACCCAACCGACCTCAAAAAAAGCAGCGATAATAACACTTGCCCATTGTTTATTCATAGTGAATTCCTCCATTTTATTGCTAGACACGGACCAACGACTATACTAAGGTCATTTAGCTTTATTTCTTGCTGAATGAAATTTACATCTGCGAGTTTTTTCCCTGAGTGGAGCTTTTTATTCCAAGCTGAGCGTTTTTCACATCTACCAGAGCGTTTTTCTCTCCAAGCCGAGCACTTTTCACATCTACCGGAGCGCTTTTATCCTCAAGCCGAGCACTTTTCTTATCCACCGGAGCGCTTTTATCCTCAAGCCGAGCACTTTTCACATCCACCGGAGCGCTTTTATCCTCAAGCCGAGCACTTTTCACATCTACCGGAGCGCTTTTCTTCCAAAGCCAAGCACTTCTCACATCCGCCTAAGCAATCCTCTCCCCGAGCGGAGCATTCTTCTCTCAACTCAAATAGACGTCGCTCGAATCAGCACACATTTCAAACTCCCCGCACTACCAGCATAACCTTATTTTAGCCAAACAAAAAAAGCCTGAAGAACACTGTCGTAAACAGTATCTCCCAGGCTTTTATCCTTCCGTGTCACAAAACAATTTGTGGTTTTCTCTCGGACCAGACTAGCAATTGCTACGGAACCCTAGAAAACTATCATATATGATTATGCCACTAGTATAACAAACTATTTAGTCATTTTCCACTGGAACATAGCCAACTTTTTCGACAATTGCTTGCCCCTCCTCTGATACAATCCAGTCAATAAATTTCTTTACATTCGGATTATCGGTACCTGCTGTAACTGCATAAAATTCAGATACGAGTGGGTATGTGCCATTACGAATATTTTCCTTTGTAGGCGCAACGCCATCAATGGACAATAATTTAATGTCTTTGTTATTGACCATTTCTGTGGAATAAAATCTAAACGTGTAGCCAATAGCATTTTTATAATTACGGTATTGTGACACCTCATGAATAATGCCCCCCATGCCTGTTGCAACATTTTCAGCGGGCGCTTCCATAATAGGTGTATCTCCCATGATTTTTTCCAGTGCTGTTTGACTTCCACTATCAGCTGGACGTTGAAATGCACGAATCACATCATTATTACCACCAACTTCCTGCCAATTCGTAATGTTGCCAGCATATATTTGCTGAACTTGCCCTAGTGTTAAGTTTTCTACGCTGTTCTTATGATTGACGAAAAAGACAAACGCCTCTCGTCCAATGGGAATCATATTAAAAGTAAGACCTTGCAGCTCAGCCTGTCTCTTTTGAGATTCTGATGGTGCTGCTACAAAAATTAGATCAACATCTCCAGAGATTAAATTTTGATACGCTTCGGGTGTACGGCTTACCATTACTCTGCTATCGTAATAAGGATAATCACTCTTTGGATATGTCGCTTCTACAAAGGCAGCATACAGTGGATACATTGCTGTCGCCCCATCTAAGCGTGGCAATGATTCATCAAGCTGGAATGAAGCCCCTGTATCTAGCTTAATAACTTGATTATGCTCAGTAAATGGTTGATAGGTTGATACATCGATTTCAGCATCAACTGTCGGGATACTCATTTTGTAGTAATGTTGAACAGGCTCAACTAAGGCAAGGCACAGTGAAATTCCCATTATTCCAGCCAGCCAAATCTTGCGCTTCTTTGTTGACAACCAATTAAAAATTAAACAAGTAAATAAAACAAATAAACACAGTGGAACGGTAACGAGTAATCCTCTAAAATGTATTCCCCCCATTAACAATACATATAGTCCGAATATCCCTGAAAAAAATAGCAATCCTATTAGTACAAAAAGCGTTTGTAGTAATTTCAAAAGCATTCTCCACCTCCAAAAAGTGTAATTTTACACTACATATAATTATAATAGGCCATTTATGAGTGATAAACAACTATTTATTCTGAAAATTATGTTAAAATAAAGCTTACTATGGCAAGGAGGAAGTACATATGGCAATTGATAAGGTAAAGAAACATTTATCACAATGGAATGTGGAACACAAAATATTGGAGCTAGACGAAAGCTCTGCAACGGTGGAATTAGCAGCACAGGCACTTGGTTGTGAGCCTGAACGCATTGCCAAGTCTTTATCGTTTCTTGTGAACGATGGTGCGATATTAATCGTTGCAGCGGGGGATGCAAAAATTGACAACGCTAAATTTAAAGCCATCTTTGGAACTAAGGCAAAAATGCTGGCAAAAGATGAGGTAAGTGAAAAAATTGGACATGAAGTTGGTGGTGTTTGTCCTTTTGGTGTAAATGATGGTGTCGCTATTTATTTAGATGAATCACTTAAACGTTTTACAACGGTTTTTCCTGCATGTGGTAGTAGTAATTCTGCCATTGAGCTTACGATATCTGAACTTGAAACCTACACACCTTACCAAGAATGGATAGATGTTTGCAAGGGTTGGAATGAATAATGGTATTTTTTACAATCGATGAAACGTTTAAGGTCGTTTCATCGATTTTTTTTAGTCAAAAATAATATTTCGGTATAATATAAAGCATTGTTAACTACCCTTTTCATCTAATACCTGCCTAAAAAAGCATAGTTATAATCCAAAATAAAAGAAAAAATCCTTTTTGAAAAGTTTTTTTTTCAGAAAAAAATATTTTTTCCTTTTTTATATCTCAAAAAAGTCAGTAAACACAATATCCCACAACCCTTTTTAAAAATTTTTTACTAAAAATCTAATAGTTTTACTTTTTAAAAAAAGTGTTATAATCGCCAAGAATTTAAAATTTTCAACTTTGGAGGTAACTTTATGGTATTACGTGACTTTTTTATTTACTTATCAGAAAACAAATTATTAAATAGCGCTGCACAAAAATATGGACTAAAAATGGGAGCCCAGAGCGTTGTTGCTGGCACAAGTCTTTCTGAAGTTGTGCAATCAATCAAAGAATTAAATAAAGCTAATATTTCTTGTACAGTTGATAATCTTGGTGAATTCGTATACGAAAAATCAGAGGCAACGGTTGCGAAAAATAATATTTTAGCAGTAGTACAAGCTATCCATGATGAACAGTTGGATGCACATATTTCACTTAAGCCTTCACAACTAGGTTTAGATATTGATTATGCATTTTGCTACGAAAATTTAAAAGAAATCGTGGAACTTGCCCATCAATATAATATTTTCGTGAATTTCGATATGGAAAACTACGAGCGTTTACACAGCTCATTTGAATTACTTGAGGAGCTACACAAAGAATTTGATAACGTTGGTACAGTTATTCAAGCTTACTTCTTTGAATCAGAGGAAAATATTGAGAAATACAAAAACTTCCGTTTACGTATTGTAAAAGGTGCCTACAAAGAGCCAGAAAATGTAGCATATCAATCAAAAGGTGATATCGACCGTAACTACCTGAAACTAATTGAATATCATTTATTGCATGGTAAGTTTACATCTATCGCTACACATGATCATAATGTAATCAACCATGTAAAACAATTTGTTAAACAACATAATATTTCAAATGACAAGTTTGAATTCCAAATGCTCTACGGCTTCCGTAAAGAAATGCAATTAGATCTGGCACGAGAAGGCTATAATTTCTGCACATATCTACCATTTGGTAACGATTGGTATGGATACTTTATGCGCCGTTTAGCAGAACGCCCTCAAAATGTAGCGCTTGTTACAAAACAAGTGTTTAATAAAAATACAAACCTTGCTATTGGCATAGGTGCAGCAGCATTTGCCCTTGGACGCCTTTCTAAAAAAAGAAAATAATTCAGCAAACTATCCATCGATCAAAAAAGCGAAAACATCGTTAATCAATGTTTTCGCCTTTTTTATTAAGCTTATAGTTTTTCACACGGTATTGTAAGCTTTGTCGACGTATCCCTAAAGCAGCAGCCGTTTTGGAAATATTACCTTGATGAAAGTCTAACGCCTTCGAAATATAATATTCCTCTACCTCTTTCATATAGACGTCCAGTGGTCTTATGTCCTGCTGATTTTTAATAACAAATAAATCACTCGTGGAAGATTCCTTTTCGATTTCTTCACATGTGCTCTGAATTTTCCATTTAAAATGGACAGGTAGCATATGAGGTTCGACAATGGTTTCATTCGTAATAAGCGAGGTGATTTCATCCAATAGTACTTCTAACTCCTTTAAATTACCTGGCCAGTCATATTTTAGAAAGGTCTCTTGCACCTCATCTGAAAGCCCTTGGATAGATGAACCAAAGCTATCACGATGCCTTTTAAAATAATCATCAATAAATGGCATTATATCTTCTTTTCTTTCTCGCAAAGGTGGCACGTAAATCGTGATACCTGAAAATAGTCGATAGAGCTTTTTGGATAGTTCATGCTTTTGAATTAAATCAATTGGATCTTTACCTACACTAGCAATTAAAACATGCTGATGATTTGGATGATTGTTGAAAAGCTCAACAATCATTTCTTGAGCTTCTTGCGATAAGTATTCAATACGCTCAGCAAAGAAAGTAATTTTTTCCTTTTCAACAATATATTTTTCAAATTGCTTTAACACTGTTTTCTCATCTCGACGGCAAATTAGAGCAATAAACATATCATTTTGCATCTTTAGATCATGATGAATACCTTCAGCCACCATATCGATACCAGTACCTGACTCCCCAATCAATACAACAGGCATTCTACTTAGTGCAACAATTTTTGCTTTTTCAATGACATCCCTCATGACTGTCGATACAGCCGTAATAATATCAAATGTCAATGGTGCACCATATCTTCTTAATGGCTGGTACATCATGTATTCAAGCTGTGTAATATCACGAGCAAATTCTACAGCCCCTACTAAAACACCCTCATAGTGCAACGGATAAATATTGCTTATGTAGGTTACTTCTTGATTTTTTTTATTCCAATACGTTTTTTTCACATTGAGCACTGGCGTTTCAGAACTTAAAACCTTATATATATCACTTTTTTCAATTTCGAAATCAATAATCTCTAAGGCTCGCCTCTCCTCGAACTCATCTTCGTTCACGCCTTCTAATTCCCTCATCTTTTTATTGTATATGAGCAGTTTGCCTTCCGTATCGATAACGCAAACGCCCATATCGCCTTTTTCAATAACGTATTTATAAATACTTTGTAGTACATTATTATCCATCTTGTCCTCCTGTATTCCCTTAAGCCTATTCTAACACCAATACGAAAAACAGATGCAAAAATTAAAAAAGTTTTAATATTTGAGTTGATTAATGCCAAATAATATTGCATTATATAATTATCACAATCTTAAAAGGTGCATAATCATTTGGCACCTTCTATCCATGGGAGGAAAATGACATGATTCCATACAAACACGAACCGTTCACAGATTTTTCACAAGAGGCAAACTACAACGCTTACGTAGAGGCTTTAAATAAAGTTGAAAGCTATTTAGGTCAAGACTATCCACTTATTATTGGTGGCGAACGTATTACAACAGAAGATAAAATCGTTTCGTATAACCCTGCTAAGAAAACAGAAGTGATTGGTCGCGTGTCAAAAGCGAGCAAGGACTTAGCTGAAAAAGCGAT